>JAJZVJ010000242.1 GCA_021845705.1 bacterium | reverse complement strand
CTGGCCCGCCCATGCGCTCATGGAGGTTGTCCGTCTCTGCCAAAAGTTCTATGTCGGACCTGGTGTAAATGGTCGCGAACTTGTTGCGGTGCCCCGTCACCTCCTTTATCTCCCCGGTCAATAGTTTCCGCTCCAGCAGCCGGTTCATCTGCGGCCTCGAAGATCCGGTCACCAGCATGATATATTTGCGGACCGGGCCTTTGTCTGTCTTGTCCAGCGAAAAGTAGCCGAACTTCCTTACAGTGTCCTCTATCCACCGGTATTTCTCCTTGCGGCTAAGGCCCTTGAACTTCCACCCTTTAGAGGCCAACAGAAACCGCTTTAACTGCTCTACCGTCACTATGGCGGAATCGTTCATATTTATAGTCATGGCTACAAATTATGAACGGAATACGGCGCTTTTTCAAGGATAAGCCGTTTTCAGGCTCATCTTGCGTTAGAAACCGTGAAATTTTCAGGCTCATCCTGCATTGGATAATTCTGTGTGTAGCCGCTGTTTTCGCCTTTTGCTATAATATATATATTATGTGGGACGCGCCGCGTTAAAGTAGCCTGTCCCCTTTTTTCTCATAGGGGAATTTCGGCGCAATAAAGCAGCCTGTCCCCTTTATAGGAGCTATTGATGAAGAAGGCTTTGATTACGGGGGTTACGGGGCAGGACGGGGGGTATCTGGCGGAACTGCTATTGGGGAAGGGGTACGAAGTGCACGGGGTGCGTCGGCGCTCGGCTTCTTTTAATACCGCGCGCATAAGCCACCTTATTTCTAACCCGCGGCTTAAGCTGCATTACGGCGACCTGACCGATTCTACCAACCTTACCCGGCTGATAGCCGAAATTAAGCCGGACGAGATCTATAACCTGGGCGCGCAGAGCCACGTGGCCGTCAGCTTTGAGGAGCCCGAATACACCGCCGACTGCGACGGGCTTGGCACCATGCGCCTGCTTGAGGCTGTGCGGCTGCTGGGCCTTACTAATAAAACCCGCATTTACCAGGCTTCCACGTCGGAGCTTTACGGCAAGGTCAGGGAGATCCCGCAGAGCGAGACCACCCCCTTTCACCCGCGCAGCCCTTACGGCGCGGCCAAGATGTACGCCTACTGGATAACCGTCAACTACCGCGAGTCTTACGAGATGTTCGCCTGCAACGGCATCCTGTTCAACCACGAAAGCCCGCTGCGCGGCGAGGAATTTGTTACCCGCAAGATAACCCGCGCTATGGCCCGCATACTGCTGGGCGAGCAGAACTGCCTTTATATGGGCAATATGAACTCGCTGCGCGACTGGGGCCACGCCAAAGATTATGTGCGGGCCATGTGGCTTATCCTGCAGCAGCCAAAGCCAGAGGATTTTGTGATAGCCACGGGGAAGCAGTACTCCGTGCGCGAATTTATAGAGCTTGCCGCCAGGGAACTCGGGATGACCATAGCCTGGAGCGGGAAAGGCGTCGGGGAAACGGGCTGCGTTAAAGCCGTAAAACCCATCGCCGGGCTGGACGTTAAAGTTAAGAAAGGGGACGTGATAGTGCGCGTGGACCCCAAGTTCTACCGCCCGGCGGAGGTGGAAACCCTGCTTGGCAACCCGGCCAAAGCCCGCAAAGTGCTTGGCTGGAAGCCGGAGATCTCTTTTGCCAGGCTTGTGGCCGAAATGGCCGCGAGCGACCTTAAACTGGCCCTTAGCGAGCATTGCCTTAAGAAAGCCGGTTACGGCGCGGTTAAGAACTGCTGATGAAAAAGAAAAAAGCTTTGATCACCGGCTACCGCGGGCAGGACGGCGCCTATTTAAGCAGGTTCCTGCTGGGGAAGGGTTACGAGGTGTACGGCGCAGACCGCGCCGGGGACTCGGGCCAGTGGCGCCTGCGCGAGCTGGGCATAGAGCGCAAGGTGAAGGAGATAGCCCTGGACCTGCTTGAGCCCACCAACATAATAGACGCGCTGGAGAAGATAAAACCCGACGAGATCTATAATTTCGCCGCGCAGAGCTTTGTGCTGGTCTCCTTCAGCCAGCCGGTGCTGACGGCCGAGGTTAACGCCGTGGGCGTGGCGCGGCTGCTTGAGGCCCTGCGCAAAGCGGCGCCCAAAGCCAGGTTCTTCCAGGCCAGCACCGCCGAGCTGTTCGGCAGCACCGGCAGCGCGCAGAAGAACGAGACCACCGATTTTTACCCTAAAAGCCCTTACGCCGTCTCCAAGCTTTACGCGCACTGGCTTACCGTTAACTACCGCCAGGCCCAGCATATGTACGCCTGCAACGGCATTCTGTTCAACCACGAAAGCCCGCTGCGCGGCGAGGAATTTGTGACCAGGAAGATAGCCGCTTCCGCGGCCCGCATAAGTAAAGGCCTGCAGCAGAAGGTGGCCGTGGGCAACCTGGACGCGCTGCGCGACTGGGGCTACGCCAAAGAATACGTGGAAGGCATGTGGCTGATGCTGCAGCAGCCCAGACCCGACGACTATATCCTCGCCACCGGCGAGACGCATTCCGTGCGGGAATGGATAGAGGCCAGCTTCGCCGCCGCCGGGATAAAGCTGGAGTGGAAGGGGAAAGGCCTGGCTGAGAAGGGCCGCGACGCCCGCACCGGGAAGGTGCGGGTGGAGGTCTCTAAAGATTTCTACCGCCCCGCCGACGTGAAAGAGCTGGTGGGCGACGCCGCCAAGGCCCGCAAAGTGCTGGGCTGGGCGCCCAGAACCAGGTTCAGGGACCTGCCGGCGCTGATGGTGCAGGCCGAGCTGGCGCGCCTGGAAGGAAAAAAGGTGAATTTATGAAAGCTGTTATCCTCGCCGGCGGCTCCGGCACCAGGCTGTGGCCGGTTTCCCGCTACGGCCTGCCCAAGCAGTTCATAAAACTGAACGGCGGCAAATCCCTGCTCTGCCAGACGGTGGAGCGCCTCGCCGCGGTGGTGCCGCTGCGCGATATTTTTGTGATCACCAACGAGGATTACCGGTTCCACGTGCAGGCGGACCTCCGGTCCGTTTCCCCGGCCATCGAGGACAATGTGATACTAGAGCCCGTCGGCCGCAATACCGCCCCGGCCATAGCGCTGGTAATGAAGTACTGTCTTGAGAAACTTAAGTGCCGCAAGGACGAGGTCATTTTTATCTGCCCTTCGGACCATATAATACAGCCGGCGGAAAAGTTCGCAAAATACGCGCTTCAGGCCGAAACCGCGGCGAAGGCGGGGGCCATAGTAACGTTCGGCATTAAACCCTCCCGCCCGGAGACCGGCTACGGGTATATTAAAAAGGGCGGCAAGACCGCCGGCAACGGCGGGGTTTATAAAGTCGAGAAATTCGCCGAGAAACCCGACCTGAAGACGGCGGAGAAATATTTGAAGGACGGGAACTACTACTGGAACTCCGGGATGTTCTCTTTCACCATCGCCACCATGCTGGCGGAATTTAAAGCCTACGCCCCGGAGATAAGCCGCAAAATGCCGCAGACTTTGGCCAGAATGACGGCGGACTTTAAGAACATGCCGTCCATCTCTATAGACTACGCGGTAATGGAAAGATCCAAAAAAGCCGCCGTGCTGCCCATAGACATACTCTGGAGCGACGTGGGCAGCTGGGATTCCCTGCCCGAAGTTATAAAGCCGGATTCCGAGGGCAATGTTAAGGTGGGCGACGTGCTGGCGCTGGACACCAGGCGCACCATAGTGATGGGCGAGAACCGGCTTATCTCCACCATAGGCCTTAAAGACCTGATAATTGTGGATACCGCGGACGCCCTGCTTATAGCCAGACGCGGCGAGGCGCAGCGCGTGAAAGAAGTGGTGGACATGCTTAAAGAGCGCAAGCGCAAAGAGGTGGTAGAGCATACCACCACCTACCGCCCGTGGGGCTCCTACACCGTGCTGGAGGAAGGTTCGCGCTACAAAATTAAGCGCATAGTGGTTAAGCCCGCCCAGAAACTAAGCCACCAGCTGCATTACCACCGCAGCGAGCACTGGATAATAGTTAAAGGCACCGCCCGCGTGACCATCGGGAAGGTCACGTCGCTGGTGCACGAGAACGAGAGCACCTACGTCCCCAAATCCACCGGGCACCGCCTTGAGAACCCGGGCAAGGTTCCGCTTGAGATGATAGAGGTGCAGAACGGGGAATACGTCGGGGAAGACGATATAGTGCGGTTCAACGACATTTACGGCAGGGACAAAAAGAAATAATGGCGAACAAGAACGTTTACGTAGTGGCGGGGCCCAACGGCTCGGGCAAGACCACCTTCGCCCGGGAATTCCTGCCCAACTACGTTAAATGCCCTAATTTCGTGAACGCGGACCTGATAGCCATCGGGTTGTCCCCTTTTGTGCCGCGCTCCGCCGCTATAAAGGCGGGGAGGCTGGTGCTCAGCCGCATCCACGAGTTCTCCAGGAACGGCGAGGATTTCGGGTTCGAAACCACCCTGTCCGGCAAGACGCATCTGCGGCAGTTCCGCAGGCTGGAGACCGAGGGCTACAAGGTGCATATCTTCTTCCTGTGGGTGCCCCACGCCGAGCTTTCGCTGCTGCGCATAAAGAACAGGGTGGCCGCGGGCGGGCACAGCGTCCCGGCTGCCGACGTTACCAGGCGCTTCAGCCGGTCCATAGGGAATTTTTTCAACGTCTACCAGCCGTTCACGCACAGCTGGATGCTGTTCGATACTTCGGGAGCCGCTCCCGTCCTGGCCGCCAAGGGCGCCAACGGGGCCGTCACAATAGAGAACCCCGAAGTTTACTCAGATCGGAA
>JAJZVJ010000241.1 GCA_021845705.1 bacterium | reverse complement strand
CGGCTCGCTCCAAAATCGGCTCAGCCAAACGTGTCAGTTATTCTTTAACGAGCCCTTAGCGCCGCCGCCGGACAGGAATTCCTGGATGTCGTTGCCGGCTTTGCGGGCGCAGCCCATGGCGGAGATCACCGTGGAAGAACCTGTAGTGATATCGCCGCCGGCCCAGACGCCGGGCAGACTGGTGCGGCCGGCGGGGCTGAAGGTCTTTATGTAGCCGTTCGGCTCGCGGACAAGCCCCGGGAATCCCGAAAAGACTACGGGGTTGGGGCCCGCGCCCACGGCGATTATGGCCAGATCGGCCTCGATCAGAAAATTCGACGCGGCTATCGGGATCGGGCGCGGCCGGCCGGAAGCGTCGGGCTCGCCCAGTTTCATCTGGACGCATTCCACTTGGCGCAGCCAGCTCTGGCTGTCGCCTACGAACTTCACGGGGTTGGTCATCAAGCGGAATTTTATTCCCTCTTCTTCGGCGTGCTCTATCTCTTCTTTGCGGGCGGGCATTTCCCCGCGCGAGCGCCGGTAGACCACGGTCACTTCGCGGCTGCCCATGCGCAGGGCGTTGCGCGCGCAGTCCATGGCCACGTTCCCGGCGCCGATCACCACCACGTGGCGGCCTTTGGGCGCGGGCGTGTCGTACTCCGGGTAAGCGTAAGCCTTCATCAGGTTGATGCGGGTGAGATACTCGTTAGCCGAGAAAATATTGCAGAGGTTCTCGCCGGGCAGGTTCATGAACACCGGCAGCCCGGCGCCCACGCCCAGGAAAACCGCGTCGTAGCCGAGCTTCTTCAGGTCGGCGGCATCGTACATCTTGCCTATCAGGGCGTTGACCTCTATCTTCACGCCAAGCCGGCGCAGGTAGCTGATCTCGCTGTCCACTATGCTCTTGGGCAGGCGGAATTCGGGAATGCCATAGACCAGCACCCCGCCCGGCTTGTGCAGGGCCTCGAAAACCGTGACGCTGTGCCCCTTGAGCACCATGTCGGCCGCGAGCGTAAGCCCGGAAGGGCCGCTGCCCACGATAGCGATCTTCTTTCCCGTCGGCGGGGCTTTTTTTGGAATGGTCACGGAACCGGTTTCCCGCTCCATATCGGCCGCAAAGCGTTCCAGGCTGCCGATTGCCACGGGCTCGTCCTTAAGCCCCACGATACAGACCTTTTCGCACTGGTCTTCCTGGGGACAGACGCGGCCGCAGATAGCCGGCAGGGCGTTCTTCTCTTTTATCTTCTGCGCGGCCTCCAGAAATTTGCCTTCCTTTATCAGCTTCACGAACGCCGGGATATCTATCTCCACCGGGCAGCCTGTCCGGCATTTGGCGTTCTTGCATTCCAGGCAGCGGGCGGCCTCGGCCAGCGCCAGCTCGCTGGTGAACCCGTAGGGAACTTCCTGAAAATTGCGGATCCGCAGGTGCGCGTCCTGCGCCGGGACTTTCTGCCTGGGAACTTTGGGTTTAATGCGCTGCTCGTCGGCCTTGGTGATGCCGTGCCAGGGGCAGCCGACTTTGGCGCAGATAAAGAACGGGATGAGTTTGGACTGGACCGACACCATAAGGCGGGCGACGGGAGAATCGCAGATGCCGCAATGCCCCTCTTTTTCCACGATAGAGGCCCGGCAGTGCGGGCACGAGAGGTCATTAACTACGGTGCCGTCCGGCAGGTCGATGGTGGAGTGTTTTGAAAAGTCCTCCATTACCGGGGAGAGGAACAGGTCGCCCTCGGCGGCCCCGGACCTGACGTGGAGCCTGAACCAGGTCTTCCCGGTCTTCGGGTCGTACTGGCCCAGCCCCTGGTGGCAGTGAGGACAAAAAACCGTCAGCTCCGTCCCCGCCGGGATCTTTTTCAGTTCGTCCTTTTTGTGTTCGGTCATGGTTTCAGCTATTTGGCCCGGATAGAATGCAGCAGCGAGGTTTTCTCGTCCCTGGCGTACATATTGTTGCGGTGGATCAGCTCGTCGAAATCCACCTGGTGCCCGTCGAAATGCGGGCCGTCCACGCAGGCGAACTTGGTCTTGCCGCCGGCGCTCACGCGGCAGGCGCCGCACATCCCGGTGGCGTCCACCATCACAGGATTAAGGCTGACCAGGGTTTTGAGATTGTAAAGCTTGGTCTGCTGGCACACCGACCGCATCATGACCAGCGGCCCGACCGCCACGACCAGGCCGATCGGCTCGGGTTTTTCGCGCTCTACCAGGGTCCTGAGGGCGTCGGTCACCAGGCCGTGCATCCCGTAGCTGCCGTCGTCGGTAGTGACGATCAGCTGCCGGCAGAGACTCTTCATCTCGTCCTCGAGGATCAGCAGGTCCCGCTCGCGGGAGCCCATGATCCCGATTATCTTGTTCCCCGCCGCGGCATAGCCCTGCAGCAGGTGGTGCAGCACCGCCACGCCGGAGCCGCCGCCGATCCCGACCACGGTGCCGACATTGGTGAATTCCTCGACGGCGCCGAGCGGGCCTACCAGGTCCTTGATAGCGTCGCCCACCTTCAGCGAGCCCAGCAGCGCGGTGCTCTTACCGACGATCATGAAGATTATGGTGATGGTCCCGTGGGAGAGGTCCTTGTAGGCCACGGTCAGGGGGATCCGCTCGCCGGTCTCGTTCACGCGCAGCACCACGAACTGCCCCGGCTTTATCTTGGCGGCGATCTGCGGGGCTTCCACGGTGATCAGCACCATGCTGCCCTTGGCGAGTTCCTGCCGGTCTATGATAGGGTACATTGTCTCACCATTCCTTGCTGTCTTCCAGCATTATCAGCTCGGTGTCCTGGTCCGACAGGCCGTGCCAGGTGCAGCCCTTGCGCATACAGATGAAGAAAGAGACCAGCTTGTGCATGGCGCTGAGCGTAATGCGCGCCGCGCGGGAGCCGCAGCGCCCGCATTTGCTCTTGGGGTCTATAAGCGAATGGCCGCAGTGCGTGCAGCTGAGGTCCTTCACCTCTTCTCCGTGGGGGATATTAATGGTGGAGCGGTTGGTGAAGACGTTGAGATAAGGGGAAAGGTGGAGCTCCCCTTTTTTACCGTCCCGGCCCGTAACGCCCATGAGCAGCGAGCCTTCAGTGTTCATGCTGTGCTGGCAATGGGGGCAGTAGGACTGCAGGTAGGAGCCGCTGGCGATTATCTCTTTGTCGGATTCCGGCTGCTCCGCCGCCGGCGCGGCTGGTTTCAGGCCGGGAACGTCCGGATTGTCCGCGGCATACGACTCGTAAAATTTGGACAGGGCCTCTTCCGCGTCCTCGAACTCGAGGAAATGCTTCTTGCAGCCCTTGCGCGCGCAGATCAACACCCTGCCGCCCTCGCGCAGCAGCAGCGGGACCATTTTGGCGTTGCATTTGTCGCAGCTTGTTTTGCTGGTCAGTTCCGCCTCGCACTTGGGGCAGAATATCTTAAGCGCTGCCCCTGCCGGCAGCTCGAATTCCGATTCAATGGCGTAGCTGCCGTAAAGCGGGGACAGGCGCATCCAGCCTTTTTTAGCCTTAAGCTTTACCGTCAGCGCCACGCTGGGGTGCCCGTCCAGCTTATGCCGCCTGTCCATCAGGCTTTTCTGGCAGACCGGGCATTTTACCTGTAAAGCGATCTCTGAACTCATCGTTTTTCTCCCCGCGGCCGTCCCCGGTCCCACTTCGCCGATGCTTCCGGACGCGTATGAATTTAGAAAGAGTAGGCCACTATCACTATGATACAAAAGTAGGCGCGTTTTTATGAAATCAGGCCCGGCGCGGAGAAGGCCGCGCCGGGCGCAAAAAAAAGACCGCCGGGGCTGCCGGCGGTCTCTTTCGTTAATTAAGGACTACTTGCTGTTTATAAGCTGCTTCACCGAGGTGGAGCCGCCGGCGTCCCCGAGAGGGGGAACGGCGCCCGTCACGTTCACGTCCCGGAACTCGGGCAGCGGGGTGAGAGATTCTCCGGCCTTTAGGGCGGGCAGCGCCGGGATATTCTGCGTGGTGCAGTGTATTGAGCCGCCGGCGGTTATGCTGTCGTCGGAAGTCACCGGCACCACCGTCACTCCGGACATCCCGGCCTGGTAAGCGGCCTTGGCGTCCGCATCCTCCTGCGAATGCCCCGAATAAGAAGGTATGATGGCCACGTTATTGACCAGGAGGGAGTTGGTATAGGTGTACCAAGTCCCGGAGTCCTGCCAGCCTTTCACGGTGATCACCTTGAAAAGCTCTCCGTCGGCGGCCTTGCGGCCTTTAAAGAAAGCTATGGCCTTTTCGGCGTTGCTCTTGAAGGGCTCCTGGTCGGCCACCGAGATAAGCACGGTGTGGTCGTTCAGCAGCTTCATGAACATATCGATATGGCCGGTGCCGTCCGCGGGCTGGCCGGGGTAGCCGGCGTAGTCGAAGGTGTAGATATTCTTCACGTTGAAGTAGGTCTTCAGCAGCGAGTCCACCTGGGCCTGGGTCTTGTCGGAGTTCCAGATGTAAAGGCGCTTCGTGGTGAACAGGTCGCCTTTGGAGTCCACCATCAGGTTGCCGCCGTCCATGATTATGGGCATGGCGAACACGTCTATCTTTTTGGCCTTGGCCAGGTTGGCAGGCACGGCGTCGTCGTCGCGGCGCTGCTGGTAATGGCGGTAGGTCGTATCCACTATGCCCGGCTTGCCCTGGCTGGAGAGGCCGAAGGGACCGTAATCGCGCATCCAGACGGAATCTATAGGAATATCAAGCTGGGTATAGCTGGCGGCGGGAACGCCCTGTATGGAAGCGGGCGCCGCGACGCCCCAGAGCTGGG
>JAJZVJ010000240.1 GCA_021845705.1 bacterium | reverse complement strand
CCCGGGGGCGGGGCTGGTGGCCGTGCACGACGGCGCGAGGCCGCTGGTGGACGCGCCGCTGATACTGGCCTGCCTTGAAAAGGCGGCCGAAGCGGGCGCCGCGGTGCCGGCCGTCCCGCTTAAGGATACGGTCAAGAAAGTTTCGGCCCGCGGCGCGGATTTCGAGAGCACCCCGGACCGCGCCTCCCTGATGTCGGTGCAGACGCCGCAGTGTTATACGCGCGAAGTTCTTTCTTCCATCCTGGCCGCGGCCGGACCGGCCAGAGATTACAGCGACGAGTCCCAGGTGCTTGAAAAGCTCGGGATAAAGGCGGCGGTGGTCCGCTCGAACTACCGCAACATCAAGATTACCACTCCCGAGGATATTATCATAGCGGAGGCTTTTATGAAAGACGAAAAAACTGTTACCGCGCGCTCCAGGGCGCAGTTGGCGAGGACCGGTTTCGGCTATGATATCCACCGCCTGATGGAGGGCCGCCCGCTGATCCTGGGCGGCGTTAAAGTGGAACACACCAAGGGGCTGCTCGGCCATTCGGACGGCGACGTGGTGCTGCACTCCATCTGCGACGCCCTCCTGGGCTCCATTTCCGCCGGCGAGATAGGTGTTTATTTCCCGCCCACGGACCTTACCATCATGGGCATTTCCAGCGTGACCATAGCCGAGAAGACGCTTGAGATCCTGACCTCCAAAAAAGCCCGCATCATAAACGTGGACGCTACTATCGTGGCCGAGGAACCCAAGCTTAAGCCTTATTACGAGGCCATGCGCGACTCCGTCGCCAGGATCCTTAAAATGGACCGTGCCGACGTAAGCATAAAGGCCAAGAGCCGCGAAGGCCTGGGCGATATAGGGCGGGGCGAGGCTATAGTGTGCTATGCCTCGGTAAGCGTGCTGAAATGAACGATCATCTGGCGAAAAAACTTCCTGGTGCGCGGGCCCTGCCGGGCGTAATTTTCCGCGGCGCTGTTTCTCTTTCTGTTCTTCTGGTCTGCGCCTGCTCGGCCTCGCGCCCCGGGGGGGAGCCGGTGCAGCTCTCGGGGCCCGGGGCGGCGGTAGTTTTTGAGAAGCAGACGTTCAAGCTTTCAAAGACACCGGACCCGGACCTGGAAGGCGCGCTTGAAGGCATGCTTTCGGCCAGCTACGACACGGCCGTAAAGAACCATGCCGGCGACAAGCCTATGGAAACAGGCTTTACCTACTCGCTTGCCCCGAAAGGCGCGGTTTACCCTTTCTCGGAAATAGAAGTCTCCTGCATAATGCAGGAGACCCACGCCCGCCGCAGCGGCCCCGCTATCTGCGGCGATTTCTTCCGGGAGCTGGGCGCCAGGATAAAAAACGCTGTCGGCGGGAAATAGCCCCGCGGCCGATAAATTCAAGGAACGGATATGGACCTCAGGCTTCACCTCTACAATACCCTTACAAGGCAGAAAGAACTCTTCAAACCTATCAAAGAGGGCGAGGCGGGCATTTACACCTGCGGCCCTACCGTCTACCACTACGCTCATATAGGCAACCTGCGCACCTATATTTCCGAGGATACTTTTGTGCGCGCCCTGAAATTCTTCGGCTACAAGCTGAAGCGCGTGATGAACATCACCGATGTCGGCCATCTTACCTCCGACGCCGATAGCGGCGAGGACAAGATGGAGGTCGGCGCCCGCCGCGAAGGCAAATCCGCCTGGGACGTGGCCAAATTCTACACCGAGGCTTTCTTCAAAGATTACAAGTCGCTCAACTGCCTTATGCCGGACGTGCTCTGCCCGGCCACGGACTATATCAAAGAGATGATCGACATGGTCCTGGTCCTGGAGAAGAAAGGGTACACCTACAGCATAGCCGGCGACGGCGTCTATTTCGATACCGCGAAGCTGCCTGATTACGGCAAACTCGCGGGTAAAAGCCACATAGAGGGCATCAGGGAAGGGGCGCGCATCGAGGCCAACGCCGGGAAGCGCGGCCCTACGGATTTTGCCGTCTGGAAATTCTCCAGCGCCGAAGAACACCGCCAGATGGAATGGGACTCCCCCTGGGGCAAGGGCTTCCCCGGCTGGCACATGGAGTGCTCGGCCATGGCAGTGAAACACCTTGGCGAGACCATAGATATACACTGGGGCGGCGAGGACCACGTGGCCATCCACCACACCAACGAGATCGCCCAGTCGGAGGCGGCCACCGGCAAAACTTTCTCCAATTACTGGATGCACGCCCGCTTTTTGGTAATGGGGAACCTCGGCAAGATGTCCAAGTCTTCCGGAGATTTTCTCACTACGTCTTCGCTGCCGGAGAGAGGCTATGACCCGCTGGTCTACCGCTACTACTGCCTGCTGACCCATTACCGCAAGCAGCTGGAGTTCACTTGGGAAGGTGTGGAAGCCGCGGCCCGCGGTCTGGACGGCCTGCGCGCCCTGGCCGCCAAGGTCAGGGCCGAGGCCCGGGGCGCCGTTCCCGCCGCGGACCGCTCCGCCAAATATTTCCAGGATTTTATGAGCGCGCTGGCGGACGATGTTAATATGCCGGCCGCGCTGGCCGTTCTTTGGGAGACGCTCAGGGATAATTCCCTCCCCGCGCCGCAGCGCCTGGCCTTCGCGCTGGCCGCCGAAGAGGTGACCGCGCTGGACCTGTTCAAGGCGGAGGAAGAGGCCGCGCTTCCGCCCGAACTCGCCGCGCTGATAGCGGAGCGCGAAGCCGCCCGCAAGGCCAAAGATTTCAAGCGTTCCGACGAGCTGCGCAAGGCCCTTTCCGATAAGGGCATATTGATAGAAGACACACCGAAAGGCACCAAATGGAAACTCTCCCGCGGATAAAAAACACAATACTCTTATTGCTTCTGTCCCCCGTTCTCTTCGCCCCGGCCCTGCGGGCCCAGGAAGAGTCCTCGCGTACCTACACGCTGAAGGACGGCTCTACCATGAGCTACGCCCGCCCCGGCCTTTTGCGCTCCGTCGGCTCTACGCCCGCGGATATAGGGACTTTTTTAAAAGACAGTTTTAAAAAAGAGAATCTGCCCTGGCTGGCCGCGATAGGCGCCTCAACGGTGATCCTTATACACTACGATCAGAAACTTTATGGCGGCGCGCGCCGCACGGGCCGGAAGCTGAATATCTCAAGCAAGGACAACACCAAAACCTACCTCAAGCTTGGCGGGGTATCACTGTTCAGGGGGCCCAGCGACCTTGGCTCGGCGCTGTATTTCCTTGGCGACGGCTGGATAAATATAGGCCTGTTCGGCTATTTTAAGACGGCCGGCTGGCTGCACGACGACTGGCGCGCTTCGCAGACCGGCAACCAGCTGGCGGAAGGGCTTATAGCCACCGGCCTGGTAACCGAGGCGATGAAAAACATCACCGGGCGCGAAACCCCTTCCTCCTCCACGGGTAACGGCGGGGTCTGGCGGATGTTCCCGGGGTTTAAGGAATATCTCTCGCACCGTACGCGCTACGACGCAATGCCCTCCGGGCACCTCGCCACCGGGGTCATGACGGTTACGGTGATAGCGGAAAATTACCCGGACAATAAATACATCAAGCCCATAGGCTACACCCTGCTGGGCGGGTTGTGCTTCCAGATGATGAATAACGGCGTGCACTGGGCGAGCGACTATCCCCTTGGCATAGCCGTCGGCTACGGCCTGGGCAAGGTTATAGCCGCAAGCGGCAGGACGTCCGCAAAGCGCGCTGGCCCGGCGGCCGCCCCCGCGCTTAGCTTTGCCCCGTACCTGGCCCCGGGCGGCGCAACGGGCGTTTCGCTGGCGTACAGGTTTTAAAACCGGCCTTTTTTTGGTAAAATATCAGGGTGCCTTGAAGTTTAAGGCGCGGTTACGGCAAATGCGGGCGTGGTTCAGTGGTAGAACGCGACCTTGCCAAGGTTGAGATGTGGGTTCGATTCCCATCGCCCGCTCCAAATTTTTAAAGATGTTTCTCCGACGACAATTAGCATTTAATTGTCGTCTTTTTCTTTTTTAGGTGGGTGCCCGATTTTGTCTTTGGTGTCCATATAGGTGTCCATCCAGAAGCAAATGCCGGTATTACAGCCTATAGGTGCCCCTTTGGGGGGCGGGCTGTTATAGTGCGGGGAAGGGCGAATTTAGGTGGCGCCAGGGTTAGGACAGCAGGGATTCCATCCATTCCAGAGGTTTGCAGCAAACTGAAAAGGTGATTGCCGGAGAGTAGTTATTTGTTTAGAGTTGCGAGTAGGTTGTCGCGTAGTGTGTAGTTCTTGATTAAATTTTTGTTCGCATTGTTCTTCTTGAAATGAGAAACAGTGCTTAAAAAGTTGTTTCCGATTACTATTTTCTGTGAGAAGAATGCCCCGCTATATTTCAAGATGTTAGATTTTAATATCGTGGTGAAAAAGTTGTGAATTTGATCTGTTGCTCCTGTGTGGTCCGTTCCATGTGGTGGGGTGTCCGAAATGAAATTAAATTGATTGCAATATTTTATATCGAGTGGGGATCCATTGGTTCGGAAATTTCCAAGCATTTCCGGAACTGGTTCTCTGTGGAAGGTCATTGCGCTAATTTCTTCTACAAGCAGTTGCCCTTCCTCTGGGAGAAATATTTTATATGTGTTTGTTCCTAAGATGAAAATATTTTTAAATACAGGGAACAAAATACCTGAAATCTTCTTTGCAATTATAATAGGGAATGTCTTTTGTTTTTGGCATTGTTGTAAAAACATAAATAGTTTAGTGTCGGGTAAAACCCATCGTCCATTTTCTATTAGGATGGAAACGGGTACTCAGTTGA
>JAJZVJ010000239.1 GCA_021845705.1 bacterium | reverse complement strand
GGGTATTATACTTAAAGAAATGCCGCTAAATATATTCCCGGGCGCGGCCTGCCCGGGACCGCACAAGCCCCTGGAGGACGCTCTTTTCCCTTCGGCATTATTGAAGTGTTCTTCAATAGAACCTATAATTGAACTATGAACCTTACGCGTTTACGCATCGCGGCCGCCGCGCTGCTGTTCCTGGCGGCCTTAACGGCGGGCGCCGCTTATTTCAAATACAAGGCCGTCTCGAATTACATCATAAGCCAGGTAAGCGGGGAGGCGGCCAGGAAACTGGGCAGGCAGGTGAAGTTCGGCAGCGTTTCCTTCTCACCGCTGACGGGAGTGGTAATAACGGACGCCTGCATCTCGCGCCGGCCTGATTTCTCAAAAGGGAATTTTTTCTGCGCGGAAAAGACCGTCCTGCGCCCGCAGTTCTCCGCGCTCATGAAGAACCAGATCTATTTCTCGAAGGTCTCCTTTGAAAAACCGGTGCTGAAAGTGCGCGAAAAGAACGGAACCTGGGATTTCGAGGACCTGCTGGCGCTGCTGCCGAAGACCGACAAGGGCCTGTACCTTACCTGGAACGCCAGCGAACTCACCATGAGGGGCGCGGCGCTCGAAGCCGACCTGGACACTTCCGGCCTGTCGCTGTCGCTTGAGAACGCCGATATAGACCTTGAGCATTACTCCTCCTTCGGAGGGAACTACTCCATTTCCGCCGGCGGCCTTGTCAAGACCGTGCTTGGCGGCAAACTGCTTTCCGCCGACGTAAAACTCGCCTCCGAGGCCGATTTCGATTACGGCGGGCTTGCCTCCACCAAGGGCAGCCTGGGCGCGAAAGATGTTTCATTCGGGGCAATTACCCTGGAAGCCCTTAAAGCGGACTGGAACCTGTTCAACCTGCGCAAACCGCTGGCGGACAAGAATTATGCGGCCGCTATCACGGCGGAGAAACTCTTCATCCCCGGCCAGGAGAATTCCATAAAGAACGGCGTTTCAAAAAGCCTAGCTCTTTTCTCGGCGGCCATGGGCAGGCCGACCCCTGAGATCGAGGATATAGAGATGTCTTCGCTGAGCGCCTCTTTCCGGCTCGACAATTCCGCCCTCGCGTTCAAAGACGTGGCGCTTCGCACCAACTTCATGGACCTTAGCGCGGGCCTGGCGATAGACGGCCCGGCGGGAACGGCCAGCGCTTCGATAGACGCCGCCATCGGCGCCAATAAGATCGCGATGTCGGCCTCCGGGCCGCTGGCCTCGCCGGAAATAGAACCGGTACTTTCATCCACCCTCGCTGCCCGGCTCAAAGAAGCGCTGCGCGACGTAGAGAACGCCCTTCTAAAACTCTTCCCGGTAACAGGAGAACACCATGTCTAAAAAAGTCATAATAATCGGCTCCGGCCCCGGCGGCTGCCCCGCCGCTCTGCGCCTGAAAGAACTTGGCGCGGATGTGGCTGTCGCGGAGGCCTGGGATTTCGGCGGGACCTGCCTTAACCGCGGCTGCATCCCCTCCAAAGCTTTCCTGGACACCGGGCACCGCGTGCACGCCTTCGAAGGGCTGCAAAAACTTCTTAAGGACGGGTCAGGATCCAACTTCTCCCCCGCCATGCTGGACTGGGAAAAGGTCAAAGCCCGCCGCGCTGAAGTCGTGCTGAAACTGCGAACCTCCCTGGAGAAACTTTTTCAGGCTAAAAAAATAGAAATTATACGCGGCAAAGCCGTATTTTCCGGCCAGAATGAAGTTACCATAACCGGGCCGCAGGGTGAAATGAAACGGCAGTTCGACACCGCGATCCTGGCTTCCGGGACAAGGCCCATCTTCCCGCCCCTGTTCAGGGATTTCCAGGCGGAACTGACGGATTCCGACAGGGTTTTCGACCTGCCGCGGCTGCCAAGGTCCATCATTATAGTAGGCGGCGGAGCGATAGGGCTGGAATTCGCCTGTTTCTTCAACGCCATGGGGGTGGAAACTAACGTGCTGGAGATACTGCCGGACATACTGACGGGCGAAGACCCCCAGGTGACGCGCGCCGTGCGCTCCTCTTTCGAAAAACGCGGCATTAAGTTCCACCTTGGGAAGAAGACCTCCGCCATAGCGGTCTCGGACGGCATCAAGACGGTGGAGCTTGAGGACGGCACGAAGCTGCGGGCGGAAGAGATCCTCGTCGGCGCCGGCCGCGCCGCGGACCTTGCCGGCATGGGGCTTGAAACCCTGGGCCTCCCGTGGGACAGGAAGGGCGTAAAGACCGACCTGGGCATGCGCACTTCGCTCCCCGGCGTCTACGCCGTAGGCGACGTGAACGGCATCTCCATGCTTGCGCATTCGGCCACCAGGCAGGGCGAGATAGCGGCCGAAAACATCATGGGCGCTAACCTCTCGTTCGACGCCGGCATAGTGCCGCGCTGCGTCTATTCCTGGCCGGAGGTAGGTTCGGTAGGCCTCAACAAGGCGCAGGCCGAAGCCAGGGGGCTTACCGTAAAGACCTCGCGCTCCTTTTACCTCGGCATCGGCAAGGCCGTGGCCGTCGAAGAGACGGAGGGTTTCGCGCAGCTGGTCTTTGACGCCGCCGACGAGACGGTGCTGGGAGCGCAGCTTGTGGGCGGCCCGGCCACCGAACTTATCCACCTTATAGCGCTGGCGGTCAAACTGAAACTGAAGCGCAGGGACCTGAGGGAAATAATTTACGCGCATCCGACGATGGCGGAAGCCATACATGAAGCATTGGATAAATAACCGGCGGTCGGATATCGGGGACCGGGGATCAAGGATACACCTTCGGAAATTCGGCTCCAGTCCCGGGATCCCGGCTCCCTGCTCCCGGGGCCTCTTGCTATGAAAATATTATCCTGGAACGTTAACGGCTACCGCGCTGTCCTTAAAAAAGGGTTCAAGGAATTCCTCACGTCCGAAAAGCCGGACATCCTGGGCCTTCAGGAGGTAAAAGCCTGCCCCGGACAACTGGGCCCGGGCGATACGGAACCGGCGGGCTATAGCTCGTCCTGGAACCCGGCGGAACGTAAAGGGTACAGCGGGGTCGCGGTTTTCTACGCCGGTAAACCGCAGGCGGTCTCGACCGGCCTGGGGATACCCCGCTTTGACGGAGAGGGCCGGGTGATCGCCCTGGAATACAAGGACTTCCACCTGCTGAACGTGTATTTCCCCAACGGCGGCCAGGGCCCCGAACGCCTGGCCTACAAACTTGATTTTTACGAGGCTTTCCTGGAGCACATAGAAAAACTCCGCAAAGGCGGAAAAGCCGTGATCTTCTGCGGCGACGTGAACACGGCGCATAACGAGATAGACCTGGCCCGCCCGAAAGAGAACGTTGAGAACTCCGGGTTCATGCCGGTGGAGCGGGCCTGGCTGGACAAGCTGACCGGCAAAGGCTGGGTGGACACTTTCCGCGACAGGCACCCTGAACCGGGGCAGTACACCTGGTGGGACTATAAAACCCGCGCCCGCGAAAGGAACGTCGGCTGGCGCCTGGATTATTTTTTTATCAACAAGGAAAAGACCTCATTGATAAAAGACGCTTTCATTCTGCCGGGGGTGCAGGGCTCGGACCACTGCCCCGTGGGGATAAAGCTGGCCCTCTGATACGTGTTCATTTGGGGTAAGTGACAGAAATTATCTCAAGCTGGACGGTCCCGTTCTTGCGCGGCAGCATTACCCGCGCGCCCGGCCCCGCCCCCAGCAGGGCTCCGGCCAGCGGAGAGCCCCAGTTGAGCTTCCCGGCCGCGGCGTCGGCTTCGTCCTCACCGACTATCGTATATTCCTTCACCACGCCGTCGGACTCCTTAACCGAGACCGTCGCGCCGAACCTTACGTCCTGGGCGGCAAGCCCGCGGTTATCCACCAGGATCGCCTGCTTGATCCTGGTCTCGTAGTATTCAAGGTCCAGTTCGGCCTGGCGCAGCGCGAGACCGCGCGGTTCGTCCGGCCGCTGTTTGGAGACTAGCCCGGCGCGCAGCCAGGCCAGTTCCGCCGCCCTGGATTTAAGGCTCTCCAGGCCGGCCGGGGTGACGTAATTCGGCTTTCCGCTGGGCTGCCGCTTGACGGGCTCGCCCGGATCTTCGCTGTCTTCTTTTACAAAAGCCCTGCTCATAAAACCCCCTGGGAAACCTGATAGGGTTATGATACAAAAAAGCGGGAAAAAATATACAGCACGTAACCGGCAGGCGCCGCTGCCACCTTTCCGCAGTCTTGCCCGGCACTGTTCATATTTGTTATAAATTTATATATCTTTTCCACAGAACATCGCAGGAGGCAAAATGTCCACCACAACCACCATCCGCCGAACGGCGCTTAACGAGACCATGAGGAAGTACGGCGGCAAGATGGTGGATTTCCACGGCTGGGAACTGCCCATACAATTCGCGGGCATCCTTAAAGAGCACGAAGCGGTGCGCAAGTCCGCCGGCATTTTCGACGTGTCGCACATGGGCCAGGTTTTCGTGAACGGCGCCGACGCCTTCAAACTGCTGCAGAAGATAAACGCCAACGACCTGCGCAAGGCCACCCCCGGCAAGGGCGTATACTCGCACGTCACCAACCCCAACGCCGGGCTTGTGGACGACATCATAGCCTTCTGCCTGGCGGCCGACCGCTACCTTGTGATAGTGAACGCGGCTACGTCCACGAAAGACTACGAGTGGTTCAAAGAACAGGCCGGCAAAATGCGCGTCACGGTGGAGAACAGGAGCGACGATTATTCCATGATAGCCGTACAGGGCCCCAGCGTGCCTAAAATGTTCGAGACTTTCGCCCCGGAAGCCCTCAAACTCCCCCG
>JAJZVJ010000238.1 GCA_021845705.1 bacterium | reverse complement strand
CCCGCGGTTGGCCAGGTCGCTGACGTAGACAAGCCTTGAAAGGACTCCCATGCCGGGAGCGCCGGCCGCGTGCTGCCCTATAGCCTCAAGCACTTCCGGGTCCTTGACCCCGAATTTTTCCGCCGCCAGTTCCGCCCCTGCCCAGGCGTGGGCCAGCACCGGAGCGTCCTTAAGCGTCCGCCCGGGCAGTTCGGTCCGCGGGGCGCGCTTCAGGTAATACCGTTCCATTTCCGCCTGTGGAAGATCGCGCGCGCAGTCGTGCAGCAGCGCGGCGAGCGCGGCTTTCTGCTGCGGCACTCCGGCGGCGGGGGCGAGCAGCATGGCCAGCTCGGCGGTATACAGCGAATGCCTGAACCGCGCGGGGGTAAGGATGGCCTTAAGGAGCTTCCTCTCCCGCCCGAGGTACAGCGACTCGCGGGCTATCCTGGCAAGCACCGCCCTGTGCAGCTGGGCCGGCCTGCCGCCCAGGAACAGCCCTGCCCTTATGCCCGTGGAGTCGGCCTTCGGGAAACGCCCGGCCAGGGCAGTAAAACGAATGCCGCCGTCACCGAGCGAATGGCCCGGCCGAAGCCCGGCCAGCAGGCGCGCGTTCCTTAATATAAAGCCCGGGCGCCGCCAGTTTTTAAACCCGGCCAGGCAGTCCGACCCCATAAGCACGTAAAGCGGCGCGCCCGGATGCAGCCTCCGGAAATGTTCCACGGTCTCGCAAGTGTAAACCACGCGCTTCAGGTCCGCCTCGAACGAACTGATCCTTATCCGGCCGCCGGAAGGCAGGCCTGCCTCCGCGAGCGCGTCCCTGATCATAGCCGCGCGCTGGAAGAAGGGGACGGGAGAAACGTCCTTGAACGGGGTGCGGAAGCCGGGCACGAAATACAGCTTCGCCGGTTTCAGCTGGCGGAGCGCCGCGGCGGCCAGGGCTATGTGGCCGCGGTGCGGGGGGTCAAAGCTTCCGCCGTAAATTATTACTGGTTTTTTTCCCTCGGGCATAGTGAAAATCCGGTCCGGCCATCCTTTAACTCCGGCCTATTTAGTATAATATCCCTGATTGTTCTGTACAAACTTTACCATATGTCACAAAACCGCGACAATTGCATAATACTCCTTGTGGACCCGCCGGAAGCGGATAAGATCGGCCAGGAACTAAAGACCGCTTTCGGCCCCGAAAGGGCCGCGCATGTGAACAGCGACCTGCTTTCCTCGGCCTATAAACTCGCCAAGGATTTCGGCGACGCCATACTTATACTCTCCTACCAGAAGACGCCCCGCCACCCCGACCTGACCTGGCTGGACCCGGAAGACCCCGGGTTCCTTGAGGTTAAAAATCCGGCCGCGGAGGCGCGCATACAGGACGCTTTCCGTCTGGCGTTCTTTACCGGGGCAAAAAAAGCCCTGCTGCTCAGCCACCTTTCCCCCGAACTCAAGAGCGACTGGTTTTCCCTGGCTTTCGACGCTATAGGAGAAAAGACGGTCGCCATAGGCTCCAACCAGGACGGGACCTTCTGCCTGCTCGGGCTCACCCAGCAGAACATGAAGATCTTCGAAACCCCCGGCTTCTCGCTGGGCAAGACCGCCGAAAACCTGGCCGAAAGGGCCAAGAAGAACAAGCTGACCATTTTCAGCACGCCGGAAACCTACGCCGTTACCGGGGAAGACACGCTGCTTAAATGGATGGAGGCTAAGGAAAGCCTTCCTCCTCTTTTTCCCCACCACGGCGCCTCCTCCCAGGATCCGCTGGGTGACAAGAAGCACCACCGGCGGCACGGACGCCACCAGGAAGTCCAGGTGCAGCCTCCCCCGGAAAAACCGCCGCTATAAGAGCGCCGGGCTACAGGGATATTCGCATGGACATTCTCCTGCTCTCGCAGGAAGAGACCCACCCTTTTTACGCCGGGGTGAACGCCTATTTTACGGCCCCGCTGTTCTCGGGCCCGGCCCTCTCCCTTGAAAAATTTTCCGCGGCGCCGCCCCTCGGCATCACCCTGCTGGCCGCCGCGCTGCGCGCCAGCGGCTTAACGGCCCTGCCCCTTTATAATTTTTTCTCGCGTGAAACGGAAAAGGCCCGGCTTGTAGCGGAACTGAAAAAGCGCCCCTTCGCCGCCGGCATCTCCACCACCCACACCTTCAGACCAGAAACCCTGCGCGCTATAACGGACCTGGTGAAGAAAATTTCACCGGGAACGGTTATCATAGCCGGCGGGCCGGGTTCGGAATGGAACCCGGACCTTCGCCCGCGGGAAGGCTATACCGTGCTGGGGCCGGGAGAAGAGACGCTGCCGCTCCTGCTCCGGGCCCTGCGCGAAGGCCGCGACCCTTCCGACGTGCCGAACCTTTCTTATCTCCGGGACGGGCGCAGCCTTGAGACCCCGCGCTCGCAGCCGGCCCCGATGGAAAAACTTCCCGGCCCCGCCTGGGACCTCTACCCGCAGCCTCCTTCGGCGGTCGCGGTGCAGGGCTCCCGGGGCTGCGCCAGGGCCTGCGGCTTCTGTTCCTACAGCTCGCCTTTTTCCTGCCGCGGCGCGGCCGCCGTGCTTTCGGAGCTGCGGACGGGGCGGGAGCGGTGGGGAATAAGGCGCTTCCGCTTTACAGACTCTGATTTCGCCTGCGACCCGGAGCGGGCGCTGGAGATCTGCCGCGGCCTCGAGAAGGCCGGCGGCTTCTCCTGGACCTGCTTTACGAGGGCCGACAGCCTTCTGGCGCCGGGGCTGGCCCCCGCAATGCGGCGGGCCGGCTGCCAATGGGTCTTTTTCGGCATAGAATCCGGCTCTGATGAACTGCTGCTGGCCATGCGGAAGGGCTGTTCCGTGGCGGAAATGCGCGCCGGTATAGCCGCGGCCAAAGCGGCGGGCCTGGGGACGCACGGGAATTTCGTAATAGGCTACCCGGGTGAGACCGCGCGCACGGTAAGGGAAACCCTGGCCTTTGTAAAGACTTCGGGGGTGGATACCGTTTATTTTTCGCCTTTCCAGATACGGAGCCCGGGCATACCCGCGCTGGAGCGGAAGGAGGAAGGCCTGTCCGGCGGGCGGGAAGGCTGGCGCCACGCTACCATGAACTCGGAGGAAATGCTTAAATATACGCAGGAGCTGATAGAGGACGTCTCCGCGGACCCGGGCGCGCCGCTTATCACCAGCGAAGCGCTTTTCTCACTGTTCTCCGGGGCCGGGAACGGCGGGTTCAGGGCGGATGTCTTCGGATTTTTCGGCGCTTTCAAAAGCTGGCATGCGGCCCGCCTCGCCGGCGACGCCGCCGGGCAGAGGCTCGCCAGGGAGATAATGGGAAAATATTTATGAAAAACATAGAAACCGCGTGTAAAAAAATATTCCGCCACGCCAGAGGCGCGCAGTGCGAGGTGATGGCAGACATGAGGAACGGAGCGCTGACCCGCTTCGCCGACAACGTCATCTCGCAGAACGTAGCCTCGGACTCGGTAAACTACATGGTGCGCCTGCTGGACAACGGCCGCTCCGCCAAGATCAACTTCAACCAGGCCGACGACGCCTCTCTTAAGCGCGCCGTCCAGGCCGGACTTGAAATACTGAAGAAGCAGAAGAAAGACCCGGACCTGCTGCCGCTCGCCAAGCCCCGCCCTCTCCCGCAAGGGAAGAACCTGTATTTCAAAGAAACCGCGGGGCTGACCCCGCTTTACCGCGCCGAAAGGGCGGCCGAGCTGGCCAAAGCGTGCAGGAAGGCCGGCCAGGTGGCCTGCGGGACTTTCGAGAACGGCGTCTCGCGCATGGTGATAGCCAACAACCTGGGCCTGTTCGCCTCCCACAGCGAGACCTACGCCGCGCACAGCGTCACCGTGCGCGACCGCGACGGCTTCGGCTGGGCCGAGTACCCGGCGCACGACGTGAACGAGATCCCGTTCGCGCGCCTGAATGAAACCGCCCGCTCAAAAGCCGCCGCCAGCCGCTCGCCGAAAGAAATAAAACCCGGCAAGTATACCGTAGTCCTGGAGCCCCAGGCCGCCGCCGACCTGCTGACCTACCTCGGGGTCTACGGCTTCGGCGGCCAGCTCTACAACGAAGGCCGCAGCTTTATCTGCGGCAAGCTGGGGAAAAAACTCCTGAGCCCGCTGCTCACCATAGAGGACAACGCGCTGGACGGGGCCGCCCCGGGCCAGACTTTCGACTACGAAGGCCAGCCCCGCACCAAGGTGACCCTGATAGAGAACGGCGTGATAAAAACCCCGGTACACGACAGGAAATCGGCCAAAGCCGCAAAAACGGCCTCCACGGGCCACGCCCTGCCCCAGCCAAGCTGGCTGGGCCCCATCCCCCTCAACCTGGCCGTAAAACCCGGCCAGGGCCCCCTTAAAGACCTTATAAAGGGCACGGAGCGCGGCATCCTGGTCACCCAGTTCCACTACACCAACCTGTTAAAAGAACAGGACGTGGAAATGACGGGCATGACCCGCAACGGCACCGTTAGGAGAGAGAACGGGAAAATAACTTTCCCCGTAAAGAACCTGCGCTTCACCCAGAACATGGTGGAAGCCTTCGGCAACGTGGAAGCCATAAGCGGCGACGCCGTCCCGGTCTCCGCCTGGGGGTCCATGTCCTGCCCCGCCTTCCGCCTGAAGAATTTCAACTTCTCATCGTCGACGAAGTTCTGAAGAAATCGGGAATCGGCAGTTTCAAAAGATAGGCGGCGAATATTTTGCAAAGGGTCTGACGGGGAACCGCCCCGCGAACCCTGGAAGATGGAAACCGTTGCGCGGTTTCCCCCCGCCTTGGGAATTTATGGCGGGGCCCCCCCTTCCCCAAAGGGTTCGCGGGGCGGT
>JAJZVJ010000237.1 GCA_021845705.1 bacterium | reverse complement strand
CTTTTCGAGCGAGCCGTGACTTTCAAGCGCGTGCTTTATGTTAAGAAGGAAAACGGCCAGCTCGGCGCCGGTGGTGAAGCGGTGCTTGAAGGAGGCGAAGGTCTTTTTTATCCCGGCCGGAGCGGCCGCTTTCAGCCAGGCGGCCGGGGAAGTACCCATGGGGGAAAGCACTTTCTCCACGCTTTTAAGTATCTGCGTAACGTTCCCATAGGCCAGGCAGGCCGCTATAAGGCCGGCTATCTCCCGGTCGGCCCCGCTCCTGTAGCGCCAGACGAATTCGAGCGGGTCCGGGTGGATGAACTCCGGCCGGTTGAGGCGCAGGTATACTTCCTCGAGAAAATCCCGTGTAGGCGGCATAATGCTGTTCCCCGCTTCAAAGCTCGCAGATCCTCTTGTCCATGGCTTCCCTGAACCTGGCGTTGGTTTCCACGATCAGGGTGCCCAGGATGCAGCCGGTTTTTCCGCAGACTTTTGTCCTCATGAAACAGGAGGCAAGCGACATCCGGCCGTCGACGGCTTCGAAAACGTCGCGCAGTTTCCCGGCTTTGGCCTTTTTAGAAAGGGTGAAGCCGCCTTTCGGCCCCCGCCCCGGCAGCAGCAGGCCGGCGCGGGTCAGCCGCTGCATGACCTTCACGAGGTGATTGTAGGACACGCCCAGTTCCGACGCGATGGCCCTGGTGGAACAGGGATTTCCGTCGGACTTGGCTATGAAGTCCACCGCGTGCAGCGCTATGACGGCGGCTTCCGAGATCTTTATAATGGTACCCATTTACAACATTTTACAACTTTTTCCGTAATATATGTCATCGCCTTCGCCGCACTTTACCGGCTTTATCCGGAAGTAGGTGGAGACCAGGAACCAGCTCAGCAGGACCGCCCCGGAGATGATTATGGTGTCCGGCACTATCCTGAACTTGTTCAGCGCCAGGATGAGGGGCAGGTTGTAGAACTCCGGGCTTCTGGCGAACCAGACCCCGTGCGTGTAGACCATGTAGGTCTGGGCGATGCCTTCGGGCAGGAGCACCGACACCACCATAAGGAAGAGTCCGCCGTTAAGCAGCCAGAAGATCGCTTTCAGCAGGCCGTTGTTCCAGAACTCGTCCTTGACCAGCGAGCGCCAGGAGAACAGCATGAGCGAGATGGACAGCATGCCGTAGACCCCGAAAAGAGCGGCATGGCCGTGGTTCGCGGTCAGGTAGGTCCCGTGCTCGTAGTAGTTGATTATGGGCAGGTTGATCGAGAACCCGAACATCCCGGCGCCCAGGAAGTTCCAGAAGCTGGACGCCGTAAGGAAGAACAGAGGCCAGCGGTAAGGGAAGTCGCGGCCCGCCTCCTGTATTGCGCCATATTCCTTCCAGGCTCTTACCACCAGCAATATCATGGGTATCGGTTCGAGAGAAGCGAACACGGCGCCCAGGGCCAGCCAGTACGACGGCCCGCCGTACCAGAAGTAATGGTGCGCGGTACCGATGATGCCGCTGGCGAACACCAGAATAGCGCTGAAATACGCCACCCTCATGGCCGATTCTTTCTTCACCAGCCCCATCATCACCAGGAACAGGGAGATTATCGCCACGCCGAAGAACTCGAAGATCCCCTCTACCCACAGGTGCACCACGAACCACCGCCAGTAGTCCGCGATGGTGAGGTGCGAGCCTTTCCCGTAGAAGAAGCCGAAGCCGAAGAACCCGACCACCATGATGGCGCTCATAAGGTAGAACATCACTATGCCGCTCTTGTCTTTGTCCGTTCCGAAGAGCCTGTCCTTCATGCCCCGGTAGACAATGACGAGCCAGGCTACCAGGCCCGTAAAAAGCAGCCACTGCCAGAACCTTCCCGACTCAAGATACTCCCAGCCCTGGTGTCCGAACCAGAACCAGGTATTCTGGGTGAAATAACCCTTTGCGCCGAGCGCCGTGCCGGCCAGGCTTCCCACCGCTACCAGCACTACGGCCGCGAACAGGATGTTCACCAGCAGGCCCTGGTTTTTTGGCTCTTTGCCGCTGATGACGGGTGCCAGGTAGATGGAAGCGCCGATCCAGGTGGTGGCGATCCAGAAGATGGCCAGCTGCAGGTGCCAGCTTTTAGCCCAGCTGTAGGGGACAAGGGTCGCTATGAAATCCGGGAAGAAGGTCCCCGGGCTCACGGTGTAATGGGCCAGCAGGCCGCCCATGCAGGTCTGCAGGATGAACAGAAGCGTTACCACCACGAAGAACTTGGCGGCCCGGACCTGGCTTAAAGTGAGGGGGAGGTCCATCATCAGGCTGCCGGTCTCCACCGCTTTCTCTTCGCCGTAAAGTATGCGGTAGCGGTGAACGGCGTAAATAACTATCCCCAGAACTATGAAGAACGCGATGATCCCGGCCACGCTCCAGAGAAGCGCGTCGGTCATCATGGTGTTGCCGACGGTAGCGTCAGGCGGCCAGTTGTTGGTGTAGGTGGAGTTGGCGCCGGGCCTTAAAGTCCCCGCGGCCCAGGCCGTCCAGAAAAAGAAGTCTCCCACCGTCCTGGCTTCGTCTACTTCCTTCATGGCCTTGGCCTGCAGCCCGTAGGTCTTGTTCCCGTTATTCATTTCGTCGCGCCAGTACGCCTTTATTTTCGCGAAAGCGTAAGCCTGCGAGTCGCTCAGGGTGAGGGTGTCCGTGGAGGGATCGTAATTGTTGGTCTTTATTTCCCTTATCACTTTGGAATCTATCGCCGCCGCGGCGTCGGGGTCGAGGGCGGCGTAGGCCTTGCCCGACTTTTCGGCGTAGTATTCCCGCATATAGCGCCCGGTCAGGTTCAGCGTGGTGGCGGAGAAATCAAGCCCGCGCAGGGTCCCATGGCCCCAGACGCTGCCCAGGTCCATAAGGCCGTAGCGCTGGTAAGCGTTCTGGCCCTCTATTATTTCCGTTTTCCCGGAAAGCACCTGCCCCGCGGATACGATCTTCGCCGGATAAGGCGGAACCTTGTCCAGGGAAAGCCAGCCGCCTCCGAGGAGGACCAGCATGGATATTACAAAACTCGCGATAGCCGCGTTTCTCAGACCTTTCATTAATTACCTCCTGACCCGTGTATAAGCGCAGTATGTCAATATAAGCCGGTTCTGTCAATTACACGTTCCGCCCCGGCCGGCCGGCGCCGCAGGGCGGAACCGCCTGTCAGGCCCACTCTTCGCTTTTGATCGTTCCGCCTATGCCTACCACAATGCTCTTTATGGGGACTTTCCTCTTAGCATTGCGCGCCGCCTGCTGGACCATGGCGAGCAGGCCGCCGCAGCAGGGGACTTCCATGGTGAGCACGGTCAGGGTGTTGACTTTCGCGTCTTCTATCAGGGACTGGAGCTTTTCCACGTAGCTCTCCTGCCCGTCGTCCAGCTTGGGGCAGGCTATCACGGCCGCCCTGCCCTTCAGGAATTCAGCGTGGAAATTGCCGTAGGCGAAAGCCGTGCAGTCCGCGGCTACCACCAGGTCCGCCTTCTGGAAATACGGCGCCATAGGCGAGACCAGGTGCAGCTGCACCGGCCACTGGCGCAGCATCGAGGGGGCCTTCCCGGCCGGCCCCGCGTCCGCCGCGGTCTCTTCCCGCAGGTCCATTGTCTGTGCCCCGGGGCAGCCGCAGGGCTCATGCTTACCGCCGTGAGATGAATGCTTTTTTTCCATATTTTTCTCCTTCGTGATTTTTCTACCGAAAATTCATGCTTGCGCGGCTGCCTCGTCCGCCAGCTTTTCCTCGAGGTCCGCCGCGAAAGCTTCCTGTCTGGCTATGGCGGCAGGGTCAAATTTCGAGTCCGCCTCTGCGAACTTGCCGAACAGCTCGCCGACCTGGTTCAGGGAGAGGTTCCTGTCCATCCACGGATAAAGGATCTCGTCCTCCTTCTTTATATGCTCGGAAAGCAGGTCGCGGTAAGCCAGCAGGTGGGCGGCAGCCGCCGCGGCGTCCTTCGCGGCCAGGGCTTCGGCCGCCCCTTTAACATGGCCGCGCCCGGCCGCGTGGTCTTTAAGCATGGTCTTTATCACTTCAAGGTCCGGGTCGAAGTATTTAAAGAGGATCTCCTCTTCCTTGGCGTGGTGGTATTTGTCGGCGTAGTTGCGGATAAAGTCCAGCCCGGAGAGAGCCAGGCCCGCGCCCTCTTCGGAGCCCAGGTCCGCGGCGAGCCGCGGGAGCAGCGCCAGCAGCCGCTTTATAAGGAGGTGCTCTTCCACGAGGCGGCGCAAAGGGGGGGAATATTTAAGGGTCCCGGGCGCCGCTGCCGGTTTCCTGCCGCTTTTGGGAACTTTGAGCCCGCCGTCGGGAGAGATGGCAAGAGCTATCCTTCCCATCAGCTTTTCCTCTTCTTCCGCGGGAAGGTTATGTATCTCCACTATATCCTTAAGCCGGCAGGTCCCGGCGGCGCAGGAGGTGCACCCGATCTTGTATTCATTAAGGATGTCTCCTACCGCCGGGAACGAGGAGATGATAGCTTTAATGTTCTGTTCGAGATCTTTATTCATGAGGGTCCCGGGCTCAGACGGCCACTACGCTTTTGACCTCGGGCGCTCCCTTTTTTATGGCCGCCTCCACCCCGTTCTTCAGGGTAAGGCCCGCCGAAGGGCAGCAGGCGCAGCCGCCTGTGAGGCGCACTTTTACCGTTTTGGAAGCTTCGTCCAGGCCTACTAATTCCACGCCGCCGCCGTCCGCTTCAAGGTACGGTCTGACCTCCGCGAGCGCGGCCTCCACCTTTATTTTCAGTGCAGAGTCCGGATTCTTGTTTCCGGTGTTCATATTGTCTCCTCAATGCTGCCACGGCAGGCTGTGCCGGGGCTTATGTTCAGGTAATC
>JAJZVJ010000236.1 GCA_021845705.1 bacterium | reverse complement strand
CGCGGTTTCCCCCCGCCTTGGGAATTTATGGCGGGGCCCCCCCTTCCCCAAAGGGTGCGCGGGGTATAAACCCGGCCACCCGTGCTGCAAAGATTTGAGAACTCAGTTCATTCGTTTTAATTATGACACCTTACCTGCCCGACGGAGTTACACAAGCGCTTTACCCTTTTAACGGTAAATTCCTTTCCCTGGAGAGCGGGCTTAAGATGCACTACCTGGACGAGGGCGCCGGGCATCCCGTGGTAATGGTGCACGGCAACCCGTCCTGGTCCTTCTATTACCGCAACCTGGCCCTGGCCCTGAAGGCTAAGCGCCGCGTCATAGTCCCGGACCATATAGGCTGCGGCCTTTCCGACAAACCCGCCGACGACAAATACGAATATACGCTGAAAAACCGCGTGGCCGACCTGGAGTTCCTGCTGGACAAGCTCGGCGTCAAAGAAAACATTACCCTGGTAGTCCACGACTGGGGCGGCATGATAGGTATGACCTACGCCGCCCGCCACCCCGAGCGCATAGAAAAACTGGTCATCCTGAACACCGGCGCTTTCTTTCTGCCTGAAGGCAAGTCCTTCCCCCCCGCCCTGCGCCTTTGCCGCACACCGCTGGGCGCAGCGCTTATCCGCCGCTATAACGCTTTTGCGCGCGGCGCGGCCTGGATAGGCTGCAAGCGCAGCCGGATGAGCAAAGCGCTCCGCCGGGCCTACGCCGCGCCGTACAATAATTTTGAGAACCGCATAGCCATCCTGCGTTTCGTGGAGGACATCCCGCTGGCCCCCGGGGACAAGGCTTATCCCGTAGTGGCCGAGACCCAGTCAAAGCTGGGCGCCCTCGCCGCGCTGCCCATGCTTATCTGCTGGGGCCTGAAAGATTTCGTCTTCGACAGGCATTTCCTCGCGGAATGGACGCGCAGGTTCCCCGGGGCGGAAATACACGCCTTCCGGGATTGCGGGCACTATATACTTGAGGACGCGCAGAAAGAAGTAATCCCGCTGATAAAGCGATTCATAGAAAATGCCTGACCACAAAAACATCTCCTCGCTTATCGCGGGCCTCGCCGCTTCCAGGCCGGACACCCCGGCCATAATCTCCGGCGGCGGCGCCATTTCCTTCGGCGAGCTGGAAGCCGCCGTCGCCCTTCACGCCGCCGGGCTCGCCCGCGCCGGGATAAAGCCCGGCATGCGGGTGGCCCTGATGGTCCCGCCGTCCATCGACTTCGTGACCCTCACCTTCGCCCTTTTCCGGGCCGGGGCGGTGCTAGTGCTGATAGACCCAGGAATAGGCCTGGCTAACATGCGCGCCTGCCTGGAAGAAGCGCGGCCGGAAGCTTTCGTGGGTGTACCAAAAGCGCAGGCGGCCAGGCTATTGCTCCGCTGGGCCAGGAAATCACTTAAAATATTCATTACCGCCGGCGGAAAATGGTTCTGGGGCGGCCTGACCCTTAATGATATCCGGCGCCTGGGCGCTGATAATAAAAAGGGGACAGGCTACTTTTTCGAGCCGGAATCCCCCAATGAAAATAAAGTAGCCTGTCCCCTTTTTTCTTCTGGAACGGCGGCTATTCTGTTCACCTCGGGGAGCACCGGCGCGCCTAAAGGCGCCGTCTACACGCATTCAATGTTCGCGGCCCAGGCGCGGATGCTTAAGGAATATTTCAGTATCGAGCCGGGGGCCTATTCTGTGCCCACCTTCCCGCTTTTCGCCCTTTTCGACGTGGCCCTCGGCCTTACCATCGTGATCCCGGAAATGGACTTCACCAGGCCGGCCGCCGCTGACCCGGAAATGCTTTCCGCGCTTATCAATAAATATGGCGCCGCGCAGCTGTTCGGCTCGCCGGCCCTGCTTGACACTTTAAGCCGCTACGGAGAAAAAAGCGGGGCTGCCCTGCCGTCCCTTACGCGCGTGATCTCCTGCGGGGCCCCGGTTTCTCCCGCCGTGATAAAGCGGATAAAAAGAATGCTGCCGGACGAGACCCGGATCTTCACCCCTTACGGCGCCACCGAAGCCCTGCCTGTCTCCTGCGTTTCAAGCGAAGAACTGGACGCGCTGGAACCGGGCCAGCCCGGCATCTGCGTGGGCAGGACCTGGAAAGGAATGGAAACTTTCATAATTAAAATATCGGACGCCCCTATCCTCTCGTGGTCGGAAGACCTCCTGGTGAAAGAAGGCGAGATAGGCGAGATAGCGGTAAAAGGGCCTGTGGTTTCCGGAGAATATTTCGGCAGGGCGGAAAGCACGGCGCTGGCCAAGATAAAGGGCCCCGGCGGCGAGCTTTACCACCGCATGGGCGACACCGGCTGGAAAGACAAGGAAAGCCGCGTCTGGTTCTGCGGCCGTAAAAGCCACCGCGTAACGACGCAAGAAGGAACCCTTTTTACTATCCCGTGCGAAGCCGTCTTCAACGCCCATCCCGGCGTAAGGCGCTCAGCCCTTATAGGAACGGGGCAGCCCGGCAGGCAGACCCCGGTACTTTGCGTGGAACTTGAAAAGGGGAGGACCGCCAGCGAGACCCTGACAAGCGAATTACTGGGCCTCGGCGCGGCCCACAAGCACACTAAGGACATAAAGACTATTTTTTACCATCCCTGCTTCCCGGTGGACATCCGCCACAACGCCAAGATCTCGCGCGAAAAGCTCGCGGTCTGGGCGGAACACCGGCTGACGGCGGGCTCAAGAACATGAAAGCCCTGGTCACGGGCGGCGGCGGTTTCCTGGGCGGCGCTATAATCGAGCTCCTGCTCGCCAAAGGCGTTTCCGCGCGCAGCCTTTCCCGCGGCGCATATCCGCAGCTTATGAAACCCGGGGTCGAAAGCCTGAGGGGAGACCTGGCGGACAGGGCCGCGGCGGACGAGGCCTGCCGCGGCCGCGATACCGTCTTCCATGCGGCGGCTAAAGTGGGGATGTGGGGCAGCTACGCCGATTTTTACAGGACCAACGTGGAAGGCACCGCGAACCTGCTGGAAGCCGCTAAGGCCGCCGGGGTTTCGCGCTTCATCTTCACCAGCTCCCCCAGCGTGGTCTTCCACGGCGGGGACGTGGAGGGCTGGAACGAAACCGCCCCCTATCCCGAAAAATTCGATTCTTATTACGCTGAAACAAAAGCCAGGGCGGAACAGCTGGTGCTGGCTGCGAACTCCCCAGGTTTCTCTACCGTAGCCTTAAGGCCGCACCTCGTCTGGGGCCCGGGGCACGACCACCTTATCTCCAGGATAGTCTCACGCGGCAGGGCAGGGAAGTTGCGCCGCATAGGGTCCTTCAACAAGCTCATCGATACTACTTATATCGACGACGCGGCCATGGCCCACTTGCTCGCCGCCGAAAAACTTTCCCCGTCGTCCGCCTGCGCCGGCAAGGCCTATTTTATTTCCCAGGGCGACCCCCGTCCCAACTGGGACATAATAAACATGATACTGAAAGCGGCCGGTGCCGCTCCGGTCGCTAAAACCATCCCGTACCTGGCCGCCAGGGCGGCCGCCGCCGTCCTGGAAACCGCTTACAGGCTGGCGCAGCTCAGGGTAGAGCCGCCGCTCACCCGTTTTGTGGTGCAGCAGCTTACCACCGCACATTGGTTCGATATCTCGGCCGCCAGGCGGGACCTGGGGTATGAACCGGCGCTGACGATAGAGCAGGGGATGGAGAGGCTCGGAGAATGGTTCAGGCAGCGGGGAGAATAAGGCCTGTCCGGATCCTTTCCGGGAAAAGCTCAGTGACTTTTTATATCGGAGGGCTGTATCGACGTGGGCTGCGCCTGCTGGAACTGTATCCTCCCTATAGGAGACACTGGGGCCAGCATTTTTTTATGCCCCGAGGAACCCGCCTGGGCGCCGCTGCCGGCAGGACCGCCGGATCTAACCCCGTAGTTCTGCATAAAATCAGCAACTTGTCCGCCGTTGTTCGCATTAAAGGTCCCCGTCCTGGCGTCCTGCCGGGAAACAGCGGTTTTCCCGTGCGCGGCGCCGTCCGTGGGGAGGCTCTGGCTTGTACTGCCGGACGAATCGGCTTTTATCCCGCTTAAAACGCTGACCGCCGGCCAGACCAGCGTAAGGATAAGCGCGAAGGCCACCAAAGCGACCCCTATCATGGTCGATATCGTAAAACCCGTCACCAGCAGTTTCAAGCGGTGCAGGTGCCGGTCATAGTGCAGCTTCGCGCGGGAGAGCAGGGTGTCTTCCAGCCGCCCGGCCTTTTCCGCTATCTCCATGGCGTGGCGGTCATCGTCAGGCATCAGGCTCGCCACGCTTCCGGAGAAGCTCTCGCCCACGGCCAGCCGCTCGACGGCGCGCCTGAAGCGGTACCGGGTTATAATGTCGTCCTGCGAGAACTGCAGCAGCACGTCCATCATGGCGCTGAGCGGGAGCCCCGCCTGCATCAGGAGCCCCATGGTGGTATAGATATAGTAAAGCCTGGCCTCCGCCGTGGCGAACCTGAACAGCGGCAGCAGGTGGCCGGCCAGCCCGCGCGCTTTGCGCCCCGGCCCGGAAAGCAGGAACATTCTGATGACAAGAGCCGATACGGAACCTATCACAAGGAGCTGGGGCCAGCGCGCGTACAGATACTCGGCCAGGTTGCGGAACCAGAAAGCCTGCGGCGGCAATTTAATGCCGGACTTCAGCAGCGGCTCCATCACCATTGGGACCACTTTGAAGGAGACCAGGAAGAACAGCGCTAAGGCGAGAACGGCCACAAAGACCGGGTAGACCAGCAGGCGCTCTATCTGCCTTCTGAATTTAACGCGGACCTCTATGCAATCTGCGTACAACTCCAGGAAATCGTCCGTCTTGCCGCCCTCCTCGCCGGCCCG
>JAJZVJ010000235.1 GCA_021845705.1 bacterium | reverse complement strand
ATAGGCGGCCGCTGAACCCTGACGGGACTGCCCGGGGCGGCGGGAGGCCGAAACTTCCGCCGCCTTTCAGCTTCAGCGCCGTCAGCCGATCATTTCATCCAGGTGCTTTTTAAGTTCTTCCTTGGGCTGCAGGCCCACCAGCTGGTGCGCCAGGCTGCCGCCTTTGAACAATAATATAGTGGGTATCGCCGAGATCTGGTATTTACCCGCGGTATTCTGCGCCTCGTCCGTATTGAGCTTGCAGACCTTCACTTTACCCGCGTATTCCTTGGCGAGCTCGTCTATTACAGGGCCCAGCATCCTGCAGGGGCCGCACCAGGGGGCCCAGAAATCCACCAGCACCGGGAGGCCGCTCTTTATGACTTCCTGTTCAAAATTCTCGTCGGTAAGCTGTATCTCGTTTGACATATTATCTCCTTGGCTAAATCCGGAATTGTCGCCGGTCCGCGGCACTCCGGCCGGCGAACCGCCCTCCCCTAATGGTATAAGACTTGCTTTTTATTGTCAATACCGGGGTTGTGCCGGGCCGCTCAGGCTTTTTGACCGCCGGCCCGCTCCAGCAGGTACTGCATCTCTTTCCACAGCTCCTCCACGTCCACTGGTTTGGAGAAGAAAGCCCCCGCCCCCGCGAGCATCGCCTCGGAGCGGTCGGCGGGCTCGGTATACCTGGCGGAGATGAAGATCACCGGGATCTTCTTGAGCCGCGCGGATTCGCGTATTACGCGCAGGAATTCCACGCCGTGCATATCGGGCAGCTGGATATCCAGTATGATGATGGCGGGTACGGCCGCCGCCAGCAGGTCCAGCGCCTCGCGGGCGCTCTTGGCCACCCTTATCTCGGCGTCCACGCTCTTAAGTTTAAGGCCGTCCTCCAGCGTGTCTATAAAGTTCTTATCGTCGTCGACTATCAGGACATTCATTGGCATGTTCATTAAATACCTTTATTGCCCGGCTAAAATCCGAAACTAAGTCTCTCCGCCAGGATAGCCGGCATCTTCAGCCCGGCCATCATCTTCTGCACCGCCTCAATATCATAGAACACTCGGTAAAGCTCGAAGTACTTCTTTTGGGGATCATAAATACCGCAGGCCGCCCTTGTGTCCCCGTCGCGCGGCTGGCCCACCGAACCCGGGTTAAGTATGACCTTGCCGGCAGTAAAAACCTTTAAGACAGGTTTCAGGAAGCCGGTCTCGGGGATGCCGCGTTCCCCCTCCCTGAAATAAAGCGGCATATGGCTATGGCCGATAAAACAGGGAGAAACGGACCAGTTCTTTGCATTGTCCGTGAACTGGCTCTCGCTCAACAGGTACTCCGTAAGAGGCTTGCGCGGGGAACCGTGCACCGCGGTGAAATCCTCCGTCTCTATCTTTTCCGGCAGTTTCGCTATAAAATCAAGGGCCTGCCCGGTAAGCTGGCCGCGGGCGAACTCTATAGCCCAGGCCGCGTTGGAGTTGAACCATTTAAGGTCCATTTTGCCGACTACCGCGGCGTCATGGTTGCCCATAACGGTAACAAGGCTCTTTAGCCCGCGCAGCGTTTCCGCGCATTCCAGCGGCTGGGGGCCGTAGCCTACTATATCCCCGCAGCAGATAAAATTTTCGACTCCGTTCTTACGAAAAAAATCCAGCACGGCCTTAAGGGCAACATAATTCCCGTGCACGTCCGAGAAAACGCCGTATTTCATAGGCCCGAATCCCCGCCCCCCGGCTTATACCCCCACAGGCTGCTCCTGCGCCGCCATCCCGGCGGCCCGCTTAAGGTCCACGGAGATAAGCTTGCTGACGCCAAGCTCCTCCATGGTGACGCCGTAAAGGGTGTCGGCCGCCTCCATGGTGCGCTTGTTATGCGTTATAACTATGAACTGCGTGGTGGAAGAGAATTCCTTTATAAGCCGCACGAAACGCTCGACGTTAGCTTCGTCCAGCGGCGCGTCGGCCTCGTCCATTACGCAGAAAGGCGAGGGGTTCACCCTGAAGAAGCTGAACAGCAGCGCCAGGGCGGTAAGCGCTTTTTCGCCGCCGGAAAGCTGCGAGATGCTCACCAGCTTCTTGCCGGGCGGATGCGCGAGGATCTCCACGCCCGTCTCCAGCAGGTTCTCGGGCAGCGTCAGGATCAGGTCGGCCTCGCCGCCGTTGAACAGCAGGGAGTAGATCTCCTTGAAGTAGGTGCGCACCTTGTCGAAGGTGGCCTTGAAGTTCTCCCTGGTGGTGTCGTTTATCTTGTTTATCGCGGAGCGCAGGTCGGCCTTGGCGCGGTTCAGGTCCTCCACCTGCGAGTTCATGAAGTTATAGCGCGCGGTAAGGGCCTCGTATTCCTCCGGGGCCGTCATGTTGACCGCGCCCATGTTCTCTATGCGCTTGCGCAGGAACTTCACGCGCTCATGGTCGGTCTCCACGTCCCCGTATTTCACCTGCGCCTCTTCCGGGCTGATGTTCCATTCGTCGGCCAGGCGCTTGGCGGTCTCCTCGGCGCGGGCGCTCAGGGTGGCCAGCTCCGTCTCTATCTGGTAGCGGATCCGGTCGTTCTCGGCGGACACGTCGCGGCTGTCGCGCAGGTTGGCGTTCAGGCGGGACAGGTTGCCGCGCAGTTCGTTAAGTTCGTCCTCCATGGACCGGTCTATGACCTCTTTCTCGGCCAGGTCGTGCATCAGTTCCACGCGGCGCGCGTCGGCGGCGGCCACGTCCCCGTTAAGCCGCGCCTCCCTGGAGGCCAGCTCTTCGCGGCGCTCCGCGAAATGGGATTTTTCCTCGTTCAGCGCGGCCATGTCTCCCTCCGCGCGGGCAAGTTCCCCCCTCAGGGCTTCCAGGTTCTGCCGGTAATTGTCCAGGTTGGCTTTGCGCGCGCCCAGTTCGGCGCTGCGGCCGGCGTAATCCTGGTGCAGCGAATCTTTTTTCTCTCCGAGCGCCGCCTGCTCGGCCTTCTTGGCTTCCGAGGCGGCGCGCGCGGCGGCCTGTCTTTCGTTAAGCCCGGCCATGGCGGCCTCGGCGTCCTTTACGGCCGTATCGTTTTTAGCGCTCTCGGCCTGGGACAGCTCAAGGCTCGAGCGTTTCACGCGCAGGTCGTCCCCGGCCCCGGCCGCTTCGGTCTCGTTCTTATGGAAATCTATGTTAAGGGCGTAAGCTTTTTCCTCGGCGGCGTCGGCGGCGGCCCGGGACCCCTCCAGCTGCGGCAGCAGCGAAACCTTCTCGGCCTCCAGCACGGCGTTCTCGGAGTCCAGTTCATTTATCTGGGCCTTAAGTTCGCCTTCCTCCTCCCAGTAGGGCTCGTTGGAAACCACTTCGTCCACGCCGCCCGTGACCCAGAAAGGCCCGTGCACGGCGCCGCCCGCGGCGTAAACTCCGGAGAGCAGGCCGGCGACCAGGGGCTGGTACTGCGGCTCGCAGGAGATCTTGTCCATCAGGCGCTGCGCGCCCGGAGCGCTCCAGTTTTCCTGCGCGGGCGCGGAAGGCGCCTGTTCAAGTATGATCAGCCGGCAGCGGCCCCTGCCTACATGCTTAAGGTAACCTATGGCTTCCTGCGCGGAGGCCGCGGTTTCGCAGACCACGGAGTCCAGGAAGCGGCCCAGCGCGTCCTCTACCGCCACGCGATCCTCTTTGCGGATAGTAAGCAAATGCCTGAGAGTCCCCTTAACCCCGGCTACCCCGGAATTAAGCACCCCGTTTATCCCCACCCAGTAAGTATCGTGCTCGCCCTGGGAGAGGATAGCCTCAAGGCGGGACTGGTCCCAGGCTTTCTTCTCGCGTATAGCCGACTGGCGGACATCTATTTCCTCAAGGCGGGCCGCCAGGGTCTTAGCCTGCGCCTCGCCGGCGGCGGCCTTTTCGTTCTCGGCGGCCAGTTCCCCGCTAAGCGCGGCCGAGCGGGCTTTAAATTCGGCTATCCGCGCTTCTATAGCGGAGACGGCGGCCGTTATTTCCGTTATATCGCGCTCAAAACCCGCCCTGGCGTCGTTGTAGTGGCCGATATCCGAACCGGTGCGGGCAATGGCGTTCGAGATCTCCACTTCCTGCGAGTAGGCGGCGTTCATCTCTTTCGCTATGTTCTCCGCGGCCTCGTCCGCGGCGCGGACCTCCGCCTCCACCGCGGCAAGTGCTGCGGCGGCGGCATCGTGCCCTGACTGCAGCGCGGGCAGGCCGCCCTCGTCCGAAGAAAGTTTGGCGTTCAGTTCCGCTATGCGGGGCTCGGCGGCGGCCAGTTTCTCCGAGTTGCGTCTTTCCGAAACGGCCAGCAGGTCGCGCTGGCGGCCTATCTCCACCAGCATTTCCTGGCCGGAGACCACGCGGCCCTCGGCCTGGTTCTTGTCTATCTTTACGGCGGTGACGGCCTCTTTGAGCACGCGCTGCTCTTCGGCCTTCTGGGTAAGGGTCAGGTTAAGCGCGGCTATCTCGCCTTCAAGGCTGGTTATCGCTATAGCAGTCTCCGCCAGTTCCTTTTTTACGGGCTCCAGGCGGGCGGCGGCTTCGGCGCTTTTCGCGGCGAAAGCGGCCCCGTCCTTGAGCAGGAGTGAAACTTCGGCGGCGGTAAGTTCCTCGCGGTACTTGGCCTGGAGGCGGGCTTTCTTGGCCTCGTTATCCAGCTTCTTTATCTGCTCGTCCAGCAGCACCATGGAATCGGCCAGGCGGTTCAGGTCGGCCTCCACCTTTTCAAGCTTGCGGCCGGCCTCGTCGCGCTTGGCCTTGTATTTGGAGACGCCGGCGGCCTCTTCGAAAAGCTCGCGGCGCTGTTCGGCGGTGGTGCTGAGCATGTGCTCCACCTCGCCCTGGTCTATGATGGCGTAGCCGTCGGTGCCTATGCCGGTGAGATCG
>JAJZVJ010000005.1 GCA_021845705.1 bacterium | reverse complement strand
CCGTGCCCGCCCCTCCTCACTCGGCCTTCGCGCTTACGCAAGCTCAGGCCTCCGTGAGGGCCCGCCGAACCCACACCCCGGGCAACCCAAGCCTCACTTACAGTAAAGAACAATAATAACCCTTCCCCATGAACGAACTGCTTTATAAAGACTCGCTGCCGCACTCGCTCCTCTCCGCCCTCGCCTGGCTTTATATACAGCTCGTGGGCAAAACCTCCCGCATAACCATAAAGGGAAACAAGGACCATCCCGGCACGGCCGTCTACGCCCTCTGGCACCGCCAAGAAGTGCTGATGATCTACCTGCACCGCAACCGCGGCATCTGCGGCCTCGTCAGCAGAAGCAAGGACGGGGAATACATGGCCCGCATCCTGAAACGCTTCGGCTTCACCTTCGTGCGCGGCTCCACCACCTCGGGCGGCATCATGGCGCTGCGCGGCCTGATAAGATCAGCCCGCGCCGGCTATTCCGTGGCTATAACGCCCGACGGCCCCAAGGGCCCTATCTTCAAAGTGCAGCCGGGAATTATCCTCCTGGCCCAGAAAGCCGGAGTTCCGATAATCCCGGCCGCCTGCGCTCTATCCAGGAAACTAATACTCCGCAGCTGGGACAAATACCAGTTCCCCCTCCCTTTCAACCGCATAGAGGCCGTCTACGGCGAGCCTCTGCATGTTTCGGAAACGGACGACGTCCAGGCCAAGGCCGAAGAACTGGAAAAGACCCTGAACGCCCTTACCGTGGAAGCCGAAGAACTGCTGGCCGCCGGCGGCCGGTAGTCCGCCGGCGGCCGGTAGTCCGCCGGCCGGAGCCCCATAGTCAGTTTACGGACGCCCTTTACCCGCCCGCGCGATATTTATGCAGCCAAAATCAGACCATCCTTAAACCTTTTTAACAGGCAAAGCGTCAGTAGTTATGCGGAAACAATGACCAGGACAGGAAAAGAAGAAACATCACCCTCTTTGCCGGCAGGTCCAGGGGGAGACAGATTCGCCGGGCTCATAGAGGAGCACCAGCGGCGGGTTTACGCTCTTGCGCTGCGGCTTACCGGCAACGCGGCGGCCGCGGACGACATAACCCAGGAAACTTTTATAGCCGTCTGGAAACATCTTGAAAGTTTCCGGGGGGACAGCTCCTTAAAGACCTGGCTGCTCCGGATAGCGGCGAACAAAGTGCGCTCCTACTGGCGCTGGAAGAAACTCCGCTCCTGGGCTGGGCTGGGCCGCGAGGAGGCGGAAGAGGACGCGCCGGCGCTTGAGGACCTGATCCCGGACAGGCCGGGCTCCAGGCCCGAAGCCGCGGCCCTGGCCGCCGATATGGAGCGCAGGGTACAGGCGGCTATAAGCCTGCTCCCGCCCCGCCAGCGGGAAGTGGCCGTGCTGCGGGCGCAGGAGCTGAGCATAGCAGAAATAGCGGTTACGCTAGGGATGGCCGAGGGAACGGTTAAAGCCAACTGGTTCGAGGCCCGCAAGAAACTTACCGGCTTGCTGGGGGAATATTTATGAAAGACGAAGAGATAGTGAAAAAACTTGCGCCTTTGCTGGCCGTCCGCCGCCCGGAGGAATTCTGGCGCAGGCAGAAAAAAAACATAATCGGCGCGGCGCCGGGACACAGCACGGTATCCGGAACCTGGCTGCTGGTCCCGGCGGCGGCCGCCGCCGCGCTGGTGATCTTCCTGGCGAGGGAACCGCGGGGACCGGCGCCGGAAGCGCGGGCCGTCAGCCCGGCTTTCCTGGAACACCTGGACCTCCTAAGCGACATGGACGTGCTTGAAGCCGTGCCGGAAAAGGAACTATGAAGAAAGGGACGCTTACGGCATATCTCAGCCTGGCCCTGGCCGCCGCGGCTATGGCCGCCGCGGCTGCGGCGCCGGCCGAGGTGATAGAGAACCTTGATTTTTTCAGCGATTTCGAACTGATCTCCAACCTTGAAATACTTGAGCGGGAACCCGCTGAAAAGACCGAAGCGGCGGTGTCCACCGCCCCGGCGGGCGTTCCCGTTTCTTCGGGAACAGTGAAAGTTTCTACCGTTGCCCTGGAGGGATTATGAAAACCGCTAAGTATATTCTCATAGCCGCGCTGCTTATGGCGACACCGCCTTTCCCCGCTGCTTCCGGGAAAGAGGCGTCCGGCATAAAAACCGCCGCCTGGGAAAAACTGCCGGATACAGAAAAAACCCGCATACTTGCCAATTACGAGAAGTGGAAGAACCTGAAACCGGAGAAAAAGGCGGAGCTCAAGGCCAAGTTCGAACGTTTCCGGGCTATGCCGCCGGAGCGCCGCAAGGAGCTGCGCGCGCGCTGGAACCGCTTCCAGGCCATGCCGGAAGCCGCCAGGGCAAAACTGATAAAAAAGTTCCATAAGTGGCAGAAACTCCCCATGGAGCGCCGCGAGGAACTGCGCAAAGAGTACCGCCATGACATGAGAATGGACCGCCATCCCGGCCCCGGTTCCGGAGGCGGCCATGGGATGCACTGAAGCCGGCTAAACCTTTTAGGCGGCAGGCGCGTCAGATATAGGGAGGCGGAAAGCCGCCCATATCAAGGAGGAATAGATGAAAAACAGAATACTGACAGCAGCCGCCCTCATCCTGGTTTCAGCCTTTTTTAACACAGCCACCGTAAAGGCCGGGGACGCGGTTAAGCGGCAGGAGCAACCGCAGCCCCAGGACCAGCGGCAGTCCCCGGATAATGCAATAAAAAAAACCGACTTGCAGACCGGGGACAAGACCCGGCCGCGGGAGCAGGGCGGGGAGCAGGCCCGGCTCATGACCGGCGGAATGAAAAACGACGCCGATGACGGGAAGACCGCAATGATGCCCCGGGAAAAGACCGGCCGCATGAAACCCGCCGGAAACCCGAAGGACGTCGCGGCGAAGGAAAAGGACGGGAACGCCGGGAACAGAAAGGCTCCGAAAACCCGTGAGATGAAGCACGAAAGGATGCGGGCAGGGGCGAACGGACATTCTTCCGGGGGCCACGGCTCCCGCTCCGGAGGCGGCGGGCAGGGCCATCGGGCTTCCGGGATGTGCAAGTAGAAGTCTATGGCGCCGCCCGATTTAAACGGGCGGCGCCGGATAATGACCGGAGAGAAAGACCCCCTTATGAAAACACCGTTGTGCGCCGCTCTGCTCTTTTTATTTTCCGCCGCAAGCGCTCTGGCCTATACCGATACGGGCGGGCGCTACACCTCCGGCCCCGCCGGATACTCAGGGGCGAATTTATTCGCCGAATGGGGGAACGACAATTATTACCTGCGCCCTTCGTTCAACACTTACACGAGCGGCCTGGCCGGCAGGCGTTCGACCTATTCCCTGGGCGGGGGCCTGGACGGCGAACGCTGGAGCGCCGGCGCGGAAGTTTCCATGACCCCGCAAACGGGCGGCTACAAAAACTCCGGCGTTTACTCCGATCTTTTATATAACCTGCCGGGGGACCGCGGCCGCAACGCCTCTTTTGAATATATGAATATCGGCGCCTTCGCGGGCCTGACCGCCCATGAGGACAACTATGCCTTATCCACTTCGACGACGATGATGGGAGGCCGCCGAATGGGTTCGGTCTCCGCCCTTACCAGCTCTTTTAAGCTCCTCCAGACGGATTACGGCCTGTCTTCCTCGCTAAAGATCTACGGCCTGGCAGCCAGCGCGCGGTTCACCAAGACCGCCTATAATAAGAACGTTACCGCCGAAGCCAGGCAGCTGCCGGTGGATATAGGCGGCATAGGCACCAGCGGTTTCCCGGACACCGCTATTTCGGCGCGCCTGCACGCCACCGGCCTGCCGCTCTCCCCCGAGGCCGGCTACACAAAAACCTCCTACCTGCTGGGCCAGCCCGACTCGGAGTCTTTAACCTTCGGCCTGTCGGTCAAAGCGGGTTCCGCCAAAGTATCCGCCGGTTGGGAAGGCTTCAACCCCGGCGGCGGCGCCGCCCGCAGCGACTATTACTCCCTTGGGCTGAACTTTTCCTTTTAACCCCCGGACGAACCGCGGCGCTCCAGCCGTTCACCGCGGCAGGCGACGGCCAAGCTCATTGGGCGGCCATATTTAGTAGAATAATAAGATTAACGGCAGCGGTCTGGCCGGTCCGTATTTTTGTCTATTTAGAGGATAATATGGCTGAAAACGAGAAGAAAATGCGCTTCGGCGTGGTAGGAGCCGGCAAACTCGGCGGCTTCCACACCCGCACCCTTTCAAAGATGCCGGAAGTAGAACTGGTGGGAGTCTCGGACCCCGACCTGATGCGGGCCCAGGTACTGGCCTGGCGCCACAACTGCGTGGCCTACAAGACGGTAGAGGAACTGCTCACCCAGGTGGACGCCCTCGTGGTCGCCGCCCCCACCGAATACCACGCCGAGATCGGCATAAAAGCTCTCGAGGCCGGCATACACGTGCTGATGGAGAAACCCATCGCCAATTCCGAGGAAGGCGCCCGCAAGCTGCTGGAGCTTTCGGAGAAGAATTCCGTAGTGCTGCAGGTCGGCCACTCGGAGCGCTTCAACTCCGCGGTAGTGGAAACCATGAAGCACGTCAAGAACCCCCGCTACATCACCATAGAGCGCCTCGGTCCCTACGACCCCCGCGTCGCCGCCACCGGCGTAACGCTGGACCTGATGATCCACGACCTGGACATCCTCCTGACCATGATAGATTCCGAGATAGAGAAGTTCGAGGCGATAGGCGCCAGCATGCTCTCCAACCACGAAGACATCTGCAATGTGCGCATTAAGTTCAAGAACGGCTGCGTGGCCGACGTAACCGCCAGCCGCGCCAGCATGGAGGCCTCGCGCCGCATGCGCATCTACCAGCAGGATTCCTACCTCTCGGTGGATTACGTCAGCGCCCGCCTTAAGATCTACACCAAGAAGAACCCGGTCATAAACTCCCTCAAGGACATCGATATTTCCTACCCCAAGCTGGAACGCAAGGAACCGATCAAGGAAGAACTCTACCACTTCATAGACTGCATAAAGACTTCCAAGACCCCGACACCGAGCGGCGAGAAGGGCCTTAAGGCGCTGCGGCTGGCGCTGGAGATAACGGACCAGATGCGCCGCTTCGAGGTTTCAGGCTCAAAGGCCGAGGAAGCGCAGGAATCCTTCTCCCGCTCCCTGTCCGATATCGGCAAGGCGACCAAAGTCCTGGTGGAAGAAGGCCTGAAAAACGCGGGGATAGATAAGAATTAAAAAAGCCGGGGGCCTGAAGAGCAAGGATTTTATTGCCCGCCCCACCCCCTCCCCGGACCCCTGACTCCCGACTCTTTATTTTTATGGCCATAACCGCACCCACAAACAAGAACATCCTTATAGTCGCGGGCGATCCTTCGGGCGACCTGCACGCGGCCAACCTGATAAAAGCCCTGCGCGCCAAAGACCCGGAAATAACCATAACCTCCATGGGCGGGGTGCGCATGCAGGAAGTCTCCACCCACTTCATCTACAACCTGGTTTCGGTCGGAGCCGTGGGCTTCACGGAACCCTTCAAGAATTTTTTCCTCTGGCTTAAGCTTATAAAGCTGGTGCGCCGCTACCTCGAGGACAAACGCCCGGCCTGCGTGATAGCCGTGGATTTCTACGGCTTCAACCACCAGGTGCTCGGCCTGGCCGCGCACCGCAAGATCCCGGCTTTCTATTATATCAGCCCGCAGGTCTGGGCCTCCCGCCCGGGCCGCGCGGCCAAGATAGCCAAGCTCACGAAAGAAATTTTCGTCATCTTCCCGTTCGAGGAAGCGCTTTACAAGAAAGTACAGGGCAACGCCACCTTCGTCGGCCACCCGCTGCTGGACCTGATGCCGGAGCCCCTGGGCAAGGATTTCCCCCCCGCCGGCGGCGAGTGGAAGATAGGCATACTGCCCGGCTCGCGCAGGGCCGAGATCTCCCGCCACCTGCCGCTTTTCCTGAAAGCTTTTTACCGCATAAAAGAACAGCACCCGAAGGCGAAGGCCTATTTGTTCGCCGTGCCGGAATTCCCGGACGACCGCATAGTGCCGGCCCTGGAGAGCGTGGAGAAATACTGGTCCAAGGACGTTGAGATAGTGCGCGAGAAGGACTACAAGGTCCGCGCCTCCATGGACTTCGCTTTCACCTGCTCGGGCACCGCCACGCTGGAGAACGCGCTGCTGGGCGTGCCGATGGCCGTGGCGTACAAGATGTCCCGCCTCAGCTGGGAAGTGGCCAAGCGCGTGGCCAAGGTGCAGTATATTTCGCTGGTGAACATCCTTCTCAAAAAACCCGCCGTGAAAGAGCTGCTCCAGGAAAAAGCCACGGTAGACCTGCTCGCGCAGGAAGCTTTCGCCTTCATAAACAACCCGCCGCGCATGCTGGCCGCCCGCAAGGAGCTGACCGGGCTGCGCACCATGCTGGGCTCGCGCGGCGCGGCCGAGCGCGCCGCCCTGAAGATCCTCTCCCACCTGAACTGATCATGACAGACCACCTAGCGCGCAAAGTACAGGACAAAGCCAGGTTCAAAGTACTGGTCAGGGCGCTGATAGAATACCTGAAGCCTTACAAGGGCCGCCTGGTGCAGGCCGCCGTCTCCATGATAATCCTGGCCGCGATCAAGAACGCGGTCATCTACATCTCGGGGCCTGTGATCCAGGGCGTGTTCGTGAACAAGGACATGCACATGCTTCACCTGATCGTCATTGCGCTGCCCGGGCTGTTCCTGCTGCGCATGCTGGTCGAATACGCCAACGGCTACCTGATGAGCTGGGTCGGGCAGAGGGCCGTGCAGGACATCCGCGCCGACCTGTTCACCCACATCCACCGGCTGTCGATAGAGTTCTACTGGCGCAAGCGCTCCTCGGACGTGATGAGCCGCGTCATCAACGACCTGAACAACGTGCAGAGCACGGTGCAGTTCATCCCGCTTTACGGCATCCGCGACGTGCTTACCGTAGTCTCCTGCGTAGCGCTGCTTTTCTACATCAACTGGAAGCTGGCGCTGGTCTCCATAATAGTGCTGCCGCTCATCGCCGCGATACTTAACGTGCTGGGCAAGAAAATGCGGAAAGCCTCGGCGGAAAGCAACGTGATAGTGGGCGAGATCTCCCACAAGTTCCAGGAGAGCCTGCAGGGCATTACGGTGGTGAAGGCCTTCAACTACGAGGAACAGGCCATAGCCAAGTTCAAGGTCTCTAACGACGCCTATTTCTCCAAGATGATGCGCTACCTGCGCGCCACCGCCATGAGCGGCCCCATCATGGAGTTCATCAGCGGCATGGTGCTTATCGGCATCGTCTACATGAGCGGCAGGGCCATCTTCAACGGCACCATGACCACCGCCCAGTTCTTCTCTTTCCTGGCGGCCTACGTCACCGCCTACGTGCCGCTCAAGAACATAGCCAATATGAATTCCAAGCTGCAGCAGGGCATGGCGGCCTGGGAGCGCATCTACCAGATCCTCGAGGAGAAGCCCACGGTCGTCATCAAGGACAGCACCAAGAACATAGAGAAACTGGACGGGAAGATAGAGTTCAGGGACGTTAATTACAAATACCCCTCGCGCGACACCCAGGTGCTCAAGGACCTGTCGTTCGTCATCAACCCCGGCGAGGTGGCGGCTTTCGTGGGGCCGTCCGGTTCCGGCAAGACCACCATCATCCACCTGCTGCTGCGCTTCTTCGACCCCATCTCCGGCCGCGTCGAAGTGGACGGGCACGATATGCTGGACCTGGACACCACCGACCTGCGCGCGCATATGGGCCTGGTCACGCAGGACACGATACTATTCGACGATACCGTCTACAAGAACATCACCATCGGCCGCCCGGGCGCCACCATGGACGAGGTCATGGACGCGTGCAAGGCCGCCGACGCGCACGCCTTCATTACCTCCATGCCTCAGGCCTACGAGACCGTGCTGGGCGAGCGCGGCGTAAAGCTCTCCGGCGGCCAGCGCCAGCGCCTGGCCATAGCCAGGGCGATAATAAAGCGTCCGAAGATCCTGCTGCTGGACGAGGCCACCTCTAACCTGGACACCGCTAGCGAGCAGGCGGTACAGGGCGCCATAGAGCGCATCCTGGGCGGCAGGACCGTCATTATGGTGGCGCACAGGCTTTCTACGGTTAGGAACGCGGACAAGATCTTCGTGCTCAGGAAGGGCGAGCTGGCCGAGACCGGCACGCACGAAGAGCTGCTGAAACTGGGCGGCATTTACAAGGGCCTGTACGAGGCGCAGACATAGCGCATGGCAGTCCGCGTGGTGACCGGAACGCAAAACGCGCTCGGCCACACCGTGGCCTCGCTCGGTATTCGCCCGCCGCGCTTATGCAAGCGGCGGGCTCAACGACGGTTTTGCTAACCCGGTCACCGCACGGACCGCGCAGCACTTATTTCTTATGGTAATAATTTTCAGCCTGAGCACGCTTATTTTCCCGCTGGCCGGCTCCCTGCTGGTCATAAAGTACGGAGGCCTGAACAGGAAATTCCTGGCCTGGTCGCTGGCTTTCTCTTCCGGGGTGCTGGTCTCCGTGGCCTTCATGGACATACTGCCCGCCGGCACCGGAATAGACCCGGACCGCGCCTACATGGGCTGCCTGGCCGCGCTGCTCATCCTTTTCCTGGTGGAAAGCTTCACCGTGGTGCATTCCTGCAACGAGGTGATGGAGGACTGCCACGTCCATTCCCTCGGCACGGTGGCTTTTATCGTCCTCTCCCTCCACGCGGTCACGGACGGAGTGAACATAGCCGTGGGCGCTCAGACCGGCGGCGTACTGGGGCTTAATATAACCCTGGGCGTGGTGCTGCATAAATTGTCGGACGGCGTCGCCCTGGCCTCGCTGCTGCTGAAGAGCGGCCGCAGCGGCCGCGGAACTTTCTGGCTGTGCCTCGTCTTCGCGCTTATGACCCCGGCCGGAGCCCTTGCGACCTCGCCCCTGCTCTCGGGCATTTCCGCCCCCACAACGGCCCTTCTCCTGGGCCTCAGCGGGGGCTCCTTCATATACATAGCGATGGCCGATATCCTGCCCGAGCTGCACAAGAACCACGACCGGTTCTCCCGGCTCATCTACCCGTTCGGCTACCTGACCGTCTACCTGATAAAAAAACTCGGAGCTTTATAAGGCCGCCATGGAACTTGAAGAACTGCTTACTAAATTCCGCGAATACTCCTCCCAGGACACCACCGTGCTGGAATACGCCTGGAACTATTCGGCGGAAGCCCATCACGAGCAAAAACGCGCCTCGGGCGAGATGTACTTCGTGCATTGCGCCGCCGTGGCGGAAATACTCGTGGGCTACAAGATGGACCTTGAGACCGTGGCGGCGGGCCTGCTGCACGACGTGCTGGAAGACACCAAGATCCCCCACGAAACTTTCAAAAAAGAGTTCGGCGACGAGATCTACGCCCTGGTCTACGGCGTCACCAAGATAGAGACCCTCAAGTTCTCCTCGCGCGACGTGGCCCAGGCGGAGAACTGGCGCAAGATGATCCTCGCCACCGCCAAGGATATCCGCGTGATCGTCATAAAGCTGGCCGACCGCCTGCACAATATGCGCACGCTCAATTTCCTCACCCGCGAAAAGCAGCTGGAGATAAGCCACGAAACCCTTTCCCTCTACGCCCCCCTGGCCCAGCGCCTCGGCATCTTCAACCTTAAGTCCCAGCTGGAGGACCTCTCCTTCAAATACCTGCACCCCGACGAATACCAGAGCCTGCTTGCCAAGGTGCAGCTGCGCTACGCCATGCGCGAGAAACTGCTGGAAGATTTCAAGACCAGCGTGGAGAAGCACCTGGCCGGCACGCAGATCCCGCACCGCGTGCTCTCCCGCGCCAAGAACCTGTACTCCATCTACCGTAAGATGCAGCGCCAGGAAAAGCCTTTCGAGGAGATCCAGGACGCGCTCGGCGTGCGCATCATCACCGACAGCATAATTAACTGCTACGCCCTGCTGGGCACCGTGCATTCCATCTTCAAGCCGGTAGCCGGGTCTTTCACGGACTACATCGCGGTCCCGAAGATGAACCTTTACCAGAGCCTGCACACCAGCGTGATGGCGGCCTCGGGCGAGATAATAGAGATCCAGATCCGCACGGAAGAGATGCACCGCACCTCGGAGTACGGCATAGCGGCGCATTGGCGCTACAAGCTGGGCGAGACCGGGGCCGACCGGCACCTGGACGAGAAACTGAACTGGCTGCGCCAGTGGATGGAATGGCTGCAGGACCTTTCAAGCCCGCGCGAGTTCATAGAAAGCTTCAAGACCGACCTGGAGCTGGACCAGATCTTCATCTTCACGCCAAAAGGCGACGTTAAGCCGCTCCCCGTGGGCGCCACCCCGCTCGACTTCGCCTACACCATCCACACCGACATAGGCAACACCTGCATAGGCGCGAAGGTCAATAACAAGATGGTGCGCATAGACCACCCCCTTAAGAGCGGCGATATCTGCGAGATAGTGACCCGCAAGAACTCGACCCCTAAAAAGGACTGGCTGACTTCCGTAAAGACGGCCGGCGCCCGCTCTCACATACGCAAATACCTGCGCGAGCACGGGCAGCCGGAAGAATAGGCGTGAATTTCACCGAGTTTTCCGAAATTTCCCCGGCCAAAACAGAGGCGCTCAAAGCGCGCATAGCGCGGCTGGGCATAGACCTGAAGCTGGTGGAAGAGCAGTTCATCCGCGGCTCCGGCCACGGCGGCCAGAAGATAAACAAGACCTCGAACGCCGTCCTGCTTAAATATCCTCCGCTAAGCCTGATAGTGCGCTGCCAGCGCGAGCGCAAGCGCTCACTGAACCGCTTCATAGCCCTGCGCGAACTGGTGGACGAGATAGAGGTGCGGATCTCCCCCGAAACCTCCGACCGCCTTAAACAAATACAAAAGATCCGCCGCCGCAAAGCGAACAGAGCCAGGAAGCGCCGCCTGGACACTCCTCCCGCGCAGGAATAAAAATACCCGGCAACGATGCCGGGGTGTTTCAAGACCCCCAAGGCATCAAAACAAAAGATCAGTCATTTAGTGATCAGCGGTCCCTGATAGTTTTCAGGCGCGATCCGCTCCGGCCGGCAGGGCTCTTTATAGAGAAAACACGCTGACGAGCAGGACCAGGAACGACACTACCGCGGCGCTGCCGTGGATAATTATCAGGGCAGGCAGCGCGGGCAGCTTCAGAAGATGCCTCGCGAAAAGCAGGAAACCCCCGGCAGCGGTGGCCAGGAAAAGGCCGAGCGCCAGCATAGTATGGCCCGGGAAGGACGCCTGCATCCCCGCCGCTATGAGCATTACAAGGCCGGCGGCCGCAAAAAATCCGTGCACCAGCGCCAGCGGCAGCGATATTCCTTTCTGAGCGAAATACCTTATCGCCATCGTCGCTCCCAGGACCGCGGCAACAGCAAAAGAAAACACGGTTAATTTAAACATTTTTCCCCCTTAAATACCCCTCTGGGGCAATTTATAAATTAAATCAGGGCATGTCAATATACAGAATTATCCAACGCAAGATGAGCATGAAACCGGCTTTGGGGAGACAGGGGACGCTGCTTACTATCTTCCTGAGCGACCACTGTAACCGAGTGCGTCAGTGAATCAGGAAGTTGGGAAGCAGCGTCCCTTATCCCCCGGGCTAGGCCTTTGGGGCAGGAATAGGCAGCAACTGTCCTGGTAATGGCGGGACCTTGGACTCATGTGCGGGTAAGCGATCCGCGCTATACTTTACATATAGCCGGTACGCTTGGCGCCGGAAGTGCGGGAAAAGGAATTTACCATGAAAAAAATGTTTTACGCTCTGGTCGCCGCGGTTCTTACCGCCGGGCCCGCTTCGGCCGCGGGCGGCGCCCTGAAGAGCCTGACCTCGGCCGTTCCGTGTTCGGTCCTCGAAAATGCGGCCGCGCCAGCGCCGGTGCCCGCGCCCGTAGCCGCCGTCCCCGCTACCCCGCTTACCGCCGAGAATATAAAAGGGCTGTACGTGGTGGTTCCCTACAAATTTTCCGAACTCCGGATGATCCTTGCCCAAGACGTGACCATAATCCGCCAGGACCCGGCGGGCGACGTGGTTTGCAAAGGTGTTTACAAACTGGAGGCGGGAACTTCGGTCCTCTCCGCGGCGTTCGTAAATTGCGGCGGAAGTGATTTCTCCATGAAAATAGGCCTGGCCGGGCAGACTTTGGAAACCCTGGCAGGCGGCATAAACGTGATGGGTTCGGGGCAGCTTGCCGAGGACGTCATCCCGGTTCTGCCCATCAAGCTTAAAAAGCTCAGTTAACAGAGTAATCCCCGGGCAAACCGCCCCGGCCGCCAGTATGGACCGGGGCGGTTCGTTATTTATTGAGCCATGCGTTTTAACCCGGATCCCGCAGGATTCCCCCGCGCAGCGGGCGGAAAATTGCTAACGCAATTTTCAGGTTAACCCTTACCGGCCGGCCGAGTTCGCCGGGACTATGTCGTAAGGGCAGGTAAAGTTGCCGCCGTCGCCCATGGGGTCGCGCAGCTGCTGCACTTTGCTCAGCAGCAGGTCCGCCCATTCCCCGGCGCTGTGCTGGGGGGCGCGTTTGGACGCCCGGGCCGCGGTAAAGATATCCACCAGTTGCTCGCGCGAAAGCATCGAGAACCGGCGGACCAGCATCTGCCGGGCCCGCTCGCCTATCTGGTGCATATTGCGGCCGCTGGGGTCCGTGCCCTGAAGGGAGCTGGTCTGGGCGGTGTGAAGCCGCATGATGCACTTGGCGGGGTCCAGCCAGACGGATTCGGCGGCCCAGCCGTCGAAATTCATCCTGCTGTTATGGAAGAGCCCGCGCCCGCCGAAAGTAACGCCCGCATCCTGAATGTACACGATGGGCTTAAGACATTTTACCGCGCCGGTGGCCGGGTCCTGCACGGTGTTCTTTTTAGCGCAGGCTATGGCCTGGTTGGGGGCTTTGTTATCGGTGTCGCCGAAGAAATGGACCATGGCGGCAAGGGCTTCCGCGCCCACCCGGTCTTCCATCAGGTAAAACTCGTTGAAGCCTATCCCGGAGTTGGCCTTGAATTCGATGCGCTCGCCGAGCTTGTCCTCGATGGCGATCTGCTGGCCGTTCTGCCAGGCGCCCGTGTCGGCTTCGCTCCTGAAAGGGTCCGAAGGGCAGTCGGGGCAGTTCAGCCTGACGGGGTACATGCTGTCCGCGTAGGCGCCTATGCCGGTCAGGATCCAGGTGGCGGCGACCTCGGTGATCACTTCGGCGTTCTTTTCGCCGTACTTCACCTTGAATTTCTTGCCGTTCTCGCCCTGGCATTTGAATTTAGGGGTAGTCCCGTTCGCCTTGCCGCCGTCGTACGCTTCGCCGTTCGGGACGTATTTACAGTTGACCAGTTCTTCCGGCTCGTATTTAAGGGGGGAGAAGGGGCCTTTCTTGAAATCGAGGGCTTTGGTATCCAGCTGGTCTTCGGGAACCCAGAGCGCCGCTTTCGCGATGTACGCGTTGCGTTCCGCCTCGGAGACAAAACCAAATTCCAGCTTCCTGGAGCCGTCCCGCGCTTTTGCGGCGTCCAGGACCCTGGCGGGGATAATATCGGCGTAGTTCGCGCCGGACGCCTTCTTCAGTTCCGCCGCGCCCACGCCCAGGGAACTGAATTGTCCGCCGGCGGCCAACGCGTTTCCGGCCAGACCCGCCAGTAGCGCTATCGATAGGGTTTTCTTCATGCTGTTTTCTCCGGTACGCCGCGAATTTAATATGAGACACGGGGACAATACCTACAGTATAACTATCGCGACGCAAGCCCGTATGGGCCAAAGGTCCTTTTAGTGCGCGGGAATCGGCCCAGGCCGGGGTAGGCATATAAGAAGGGCCATTGGCCCCAGGCGCGCGGGGCGGTCCATCTGGTATCATCTAGTTAATGAAACCACTCTATTTTCTCGGCAAACGGATCTCGCTGGGGCTTATGGCGGCGGCGCTGCTGGGCGTTGGAACGGCTCTTGCCGCGCCGGCGCAGGTTATCCTGATACGCCACGCGGAGAAGCAGGAAACCGGACCGGAACTGAGCGAGCCGGGTTTCAAGCGCGCTCAGGAGCTGGTGAAATTCTTCAAGAACGAGCCGGCGGTCGGGCGCTATGGCGCGCCCGTGGTCATTTACGCCGCGGCCCCCAAGAACGAAGGCGGCTCCATCCGCTCGATACAGACGGTAACGCCCCTGGCGCGCGCGCTGGGCTTGCGGATCGACGACAGCTTTACCCGCGGCCAGACGAACAAGCTGGCAAGGGATATAATGGAGAACCCGGCCTACGACGGAAGAATGGTGCTCGTCTGCTGGCAGCACACCAATCTGCCTGCTGCGGCGCTGGCCCTGGCCGAATACAACAATTCCTCCCAGGCCGTCCACGCCGCCATCCCGCTGGCTTGGCCGGACCAGGCCTTCGACAGGGTCTGGCTCCTGGATCTCTCCGGGGGTAAAGTTGTTTCTTTTAAAAATATCCCCCAGCGCCTGCTTCCCGGGGACAGCGTCAGGTAAAGGCGCGAAGAGCGAGCGGGCCCGACGGGCCCGTAAGCGATGAGCAACGAAGCCGCAGCCCGAAAGCGGCCGAAAGGAACCGAAAAGGGCTTCTTCGGCAGACTGCTAATTTCCTTCCACCGTCGCGCCGGTGAACTGCATGCGGTACATCTCGGAGTAAAAGCCGTTGGCCGCCATCAGCGAACTGTGACTGCCCGTTTCCACTATCCTGCCGTCGTTCATCACAAGAATAAGCCCCGCGTCGCGTATCGTAGAAAGCCGGTGCGCGATAACAAAGGACGTCCGCCCCTTCATAAGCGCCTTCATCGCCGTCTGAATTATTACCTCCGTCCTCGTATCCACGCTGCTGGTAGCCTCGTCCAGGATCAGGATAACCGGGTCCGCCAGCACGGCGCGGGCTATCGTGAGGAGCTGCTTCCCGCCCTGTGAAAGATTTGTGGCCTCCTCGTTGAGCACGGTGTTATAGCCCCCGGGCAGGGCCCGGATAAAGTGGTCCGCGTGCGCCGCTTTCGCCGCTGCCGTGATCTCGGCTTCGGACGCACCCTCGCGGCCGTAGGCTATGTTCTCCCGTATCGTGCCGTTGAAGAGCCAGGTGTCCTGCAGCACCATGCCGAACAGGCGGCGCAGCCCGCCGCGCCTGAGCGTCAGAAAGCGGCGTCCCCTATCCCACGTAATTTACCGTCAAAACCGACAGCGCAGGAAGAATGACTTACTGGCGCAGGCGAACCTGCGGGAAAAGGGAGATCGCGTATAGCGGATAATTACAGACTTTCCCATCCTGCTTTAAATTCCGTAACGTGGCCATGGATAAGACCTGTGAGGCGTACCGTTCGCCGAAAACAGAAAGGCTTGTCTTATGTCTGCTTGTTCCAGCTTTTACTTCAAGCGGAAAGATCTCCTCCTCATGCGGGACAACAAAATCAACCTCGGCGCTGTTGGCGTCCGTCCAGTAATACAGCTCTGTATGCCCGTTGGCGGTCAGTTCCTGGGCGGCATAGTTCTCCGTGAACGCGCCGTTGTATCCGGAGAAAAGAACGTTCCCCTCCACGATCGTCTTTTGCGACAAGCCGAGCATAGCGCCCAAAAGCCCGGTATCCAGCAGATAAAGCTTGAAGATAGTCTCATCGCAGTAGCCGCTTAACGGCAGCTTCGGGGTTTTTGTTGAAAAACATTTGTAAACCAGCCCCGCATGCACAAGCCACTGGATAGATTCGTTATAATCTCTTGCCCTGGCGTTCCGGGAGATCTCTGAAAACTTGAATTTTTTGTTCTCTTTGGCCAGCTGCCGCGGTATGGAGTTCCAGACGCCCGCGATCTTTATTGATTCGGTTTTGCTTGCGTGTTTGGCAATGTCCAGCAGATAGGCCGCAAGTATTTCGTTCTGAATGGTCCGGATCTTATTAAGGTCCTTGTCCTGTTTATACTGCGCGATCGCCTCGGGCATGCCGCCGATAAAATAATACAGCCGCAGATTCTCAAGCAGTTCCTCGTGGAACGCGGTTTCGAAAGGCGCGGGCGTCGCGGCGGTTTGCAGCAGCCGGCGCAGGCCGGATTTGCCGATGCCTTCAAGATACTCTCCGAAAGACAACGGATAGAGATTCAGAAAATTAACTTTGCCAACGGGAAAGGGCGCGTAGCGGCCGAGCCTTATGCCGAGCAGAGAGCCGGCGGCGGCAATATGATACTGTCCGCCTTCCTCCTGAAAGTATTTAAGGCTGGTCAAAGTTTCAGGAGAATTCTGAACCTCGTCAAAAATGATCAGTGTTTTGCCCGGCAGAATGCTTTTTTCCCGGTAAATGGAGAGCTTCTCAATGATCTTTTCGGGCGAAATCCTGCCGGTAAAAAATCCTTTCAAAGCGGGGTTCTCTTCAAAATTAAAATAGGCGGTGTCCTCGTATTCGTTTTTGCCGAACTCCTTCAGAATGTATGTTTTGCCCACCTGCCTGGCGCCCTGAAGGATCAAAGGCTTCCTGGTGTCGGACTTTTTCCAATTGATAAGGCTCTGGTAGATGTCTCTCTTCATTTGGATATATTAACCAAAAACGTGAAAAAAAGCAATAAAATATCGCTAAAAACGTGAAAATATAGATAATACTTGTTCCAAAAACGTGAAATTATGTAAAAAACCTATATTATTTCAGGTTATTCATCCGATTGCTATTTTAAGTTAAAACTCGCTTGTGTCAGGGACCGGCGGAAACGCATTTCCCGTTTGGTGTGAAATATTGTTTTCGAGAACGGCATCCCAACGGCTAAGTAGTACATAGGGCCGGTTATCGCTAGTTTTTCCCCGCGGGGGAGACAGGGGACGCAGCTTACTATCTCCTGAACCACTACTGCAACCTGGTGCGTCAACAAATCTGGAAGTCAGGAAGCTGCGTCCCTCCCTAATTCTCCGCTTCAGCTCCGGCCGGGGACAGTTCCATTTGGGTTCCGGGGGCCGGTTTTTTGGCGCCGAGCAGTTTCAGCCACATATTCGTGGAGGTTCCGGCTATGATGAAGGCGAGGGAGACCATCACCACGGTGAGGGCCACGTTCAGGTAGCCCTGGAAGTCGTGGCGGGGGAGGTAGTTGCCGAAGATGTTCAGCCAGCCCGCGGTCACGGTGGTGACGAACATGAACACGAACGGGACGAAAGTGACCAGGGCGTAAACGGCCCTGGTCCTTTTCATTATAAAAGTGGTCCCTATCGCCAGCGCTATGGCCGACAGCAGCTGGTTGGCCACGCCGAACATGGGCCAGATAGTGCTGATATTACCCGCCAGGAGCATACCGCCCCAGGCGCCGCAGACCAGGGCGCTGGTCAGGAACACGCCCGGCCACCAGTCGGTCTTGCCGAAAGGCTTATACAGCCCGCCCAGGGCTTCCTGCGTAAGATAGCGCGCCACGCGGGTGCCCGCGTCTATAGTGGTAAGAATGAACAGCGCTTCGAACATTATGGCGAAATGATACCAGTAGGAAAGCAGGGCTTTCAGCCCCGGTATGGAGGCGAAGATGTGCGCCATACCCACGGCGAGCGAAACGGCGCCGCCCGCCCTGCCCTCCAGGTGCTCCCCCACCGCCAGGCTCATGGCCGGCAGTTCGGAGACCGCCATGTGGAGCTTGGCGAACACGGCGGGCGAAACGTTGATGGCGAAATAATCCCCGGGCAGCAGCACCGTGGCGGCTATCAGCGCCATAACGGCCACAAAGCCCTCGGTCAGCATGGCCCCGAAACCCATAAGGCGGATATCCGCCTCGCTCGATATCATCTTGGGCGTGGTGCCGGAGCTTATGAGCGAGTGGAAGCCGGAAATAGCGCCGCAAGCTACCGTTATGCAGACATAGGGCCAGACGCTGCCCGGAATTATCGGCCCGCCGCCGTGGATAAAGGCGGAATAAGCCGGGGCCGAGAGATCCGGCCTGACCCACAATATCCCCAGCGCCAGCAGCCCAACCGTGCCTATCTTCATATAGGAGCTCAGGTAATCGCGCGGGGTGAGCAGCATCCAGACGGGGAGGATGGAGGCCAGCATGCCGTAGCAGGCGAGGATTATAGAAAGGCCGGGCTTGGAGAACAGGAAGAAATGGGCGTAAGAACTCCTGGAAACAGGCTCCCCCAGCACGATGCTCAGAAGCATAAGCGTAACGCCTATCACCGTGGCCTCGGTAATTTTGCCCGGGCGCAGCCTGTCCATGTAAAGACCGACAAAAATGGCTATGGGGATGGTCATGGCTATGGAGAAAGTCCCCCAGGCGCTCTCGGCGAGCGCGTTCACCACCACCATGCTGAGGCCCGCTATAGCCGTGATTATTATAAAAAGCACGGCCGTCCCGGTGGCCCCGCCGGTGACCCGGCCCACTTCCTTCCTGGCTATCTCGGTAAGCGAAAGCCCGTTATACCTGACGGAAGCGAACAGGATAACCATGTCGTGCACGCCGCCCGCGAGCACGCTGCCTATGAGTATCCACAGGAACCCCGGCATGTACCCGAACTGCGCCGCCAGCACCGGCCCCACCAGCGGCCCGGCGCCGGCGATAGCCGCGAAATGGTGGCCGAACAGCACCCACTTGTTGGTGGGCTTATAGTCGTAATCGTTCTTTAAAGTGTGCGCCGGGGTGGGCCTGTTCTTGTCGAAGACCAGCACCTTCGCTATGATAAACGCGGCATAATACCTGTACGCCAGCGCGTAAACTAGCAGCGCGATAACAAGCAGTGTAAGGGCATTCATAAAACGCCTCCGTTCCTAACCGGTATCCTGTCCTGTATACAATTTTAGAATATTTTCCCTGCTCCGCGGTCTAAAACAGGAGCAGGGCGAAGGCTCCCGCCCCGGGGATCAGGCAACGTTCCCGGTCACGGTTCCGGCCGTCTTGTTCTCCCTCAGCAGGTAAGCGCCCGCCGGCACGAACAGCGCGCCGAAAATAATATAGAAACGCCAGTAGGTCTCGTGCAGTTCGTTCCAGAAAGTTCCGCCGGAATGAAGGCTCATCCACCACGCCAGCATCGACAAGGCGAAGGTGAACAGCGTGGGGAACAGCATCAGCGGCAGGACTTTTTTAAAAGACAGCTTCCAGTCCGTCATGATGGTCACCACGAAGATACCCAGCAGCGGCCCGTAAGTGAACGAGACCAGCCGGAAAGCGAGCCAGAGCAGATTATCCAGGTTCTTCAGGGCCAGCGCGAAAACAAGGAACAACAGGCCGAACCCGACGAAAGACAGCCGGGAAACCCTCACCGTCTGCGCTTCAGTGGCCCCTTTACCGAAAAAGGGCTTGTAGAAATCCATGGTGAAAGCCGTGGAAAGGGAAGCCAGGGCCGAGTCCGCGCTGCCCATGGCCGCGGAAGCGACGGCCGCGAAAAGCAGCCCCCGCAGGCCGTGCGGCATCACCGTCAGGATAAAGCGCGGGAAGATATGGTCGTTGTCCGTCATCCCGGCTATCAGCTCCGGGTGCACGTGCGCGTAAGCGTAAAGGGCCACGCCTATGCTCAGGAACAGGAAGGCTATGGGGATGCCCAGCACGCCCGTCAGGATAAGGCTCCAGCCGGCCTTCTTATTGTTGTTGCAGGCGAGCAGCCGCTGCACCATGTCCTGGTCGGTCCCGTATGCCGCCGAGGAATTAAAAAAGCCCCACACCGTCATCAGGCCGAGCAGGGCGAGGTTCTCCGGCTTGAACATCTCCAGGAAGTTGAACTTGTTGTAAATAGTGCCGTCCGGCTTCACGGCGTGGCTGCCGTACTCCACTATGGCGTGCACTCCGCCCGGCACGTGGGCGATTATATAAAAGAGCCCGACCGTGGCCCCCGAGATGAGCAGCGTGAACTGCAGCAGGTCCGTCCAGGCTATGGCCCGCCCGCCGCCTATGGTGGTGTAGGCGAGTATCCCGAAAACCACCACAAAAACGCAGCCCGGGTAGGAAAGGGCCCCGCCGCTGACCACTTCAAGCACCTTGGCTATGGCCACTATTCGCACGGTGGAGGCCAGGGTCCGCGTGACCAGGAAATAAGCCGAACAGGTGGTGCGGGCCTGCGGGCCGAAGCGCTCGGCCACGGCCTGGTAAATTGAAGTGACTTTAAGCCGCTGGAAATGCGGCAGGAAGACCAGGGCTATAAAAAAGACGGCGACCATATCCCCGGGATTGCTCAACAGGTAGCGGTAATCCCCGCTGTAGCCCTCGGAGGGCGTGCCCACGAAAGTGAGGGCGCTTATGCAGGTGGCCATGAAACTGGCGGCCGTGACCAGCCAGGGGATGGAGCGGTTGGCCAGGAAATAATCGTCGGTGGTCTTGGCGGTGCGCCTGGCGGCCCACCAGCCTATGCCGGCCAGCGTCAGCACGTAGCCGGCCAGCACAGCGGTATCAAGGAAGCCGAATTTCATGGTTACGGACATAGTTTTCCTTTGTTTAAGCTGAATGTCCGCATAAAAACCGCCGCTTCCAGGCCGTTTCTCCCGGAAACCGCCGGAACTCCGGCGGACATATTCCGGAATAAATTATATCTAAAAAATACCGCGGAAAAGGCGGCAGGGGCCGGGCTCCTCCGCGCAAGTTGCTAAAAACCCGTCTCTACCGCTATAATAACAATACCATCGCGGACGGCGTAAGGCGAAAAACCATATATATGAAAATAGAACTCAGCGAAAAACTTAAATCGTTCAAGCCCTTCCTTTTCGAGGAACTCTACAGGAAAGAGCGCGCCGAAAAGGCGAAGGGCAAGGACATAATAAGCCTGGCCGTAGGCGACCCCGATATCCCCACCGCGCGCGGCATAGTGAACTGCGCGGTAAGCGAAGTGCGCAAAAGCCTTAACCACAGATATCCCAACACCAAGGGCAACGAGAACCTCCGCAAAGAGATCTCGGCCTGGCATAAGCGCCGCCACGGGCTTACTTTCCACCACAGCGACGAGGTATCCATCCTGATAGGCTCCAAGGAGGGCATCGCCCATCTCCCTTTCGTGGTAATGAACCCCGGCGACTACTGCCTGATCCCCGACCCCACCTACCCAACCTACAGGACAGGCGTCGTCCTTTCCGGCGGGCGCATGTATGACGTGCCCATGGAGGAGAAGAACGCTTTTCTGCCCGACCTCGGCAAAATACCGCGGAAGATAGTGGACAAGACCAAACTTTTCTTCCTTAACTACCCGAATAATCCCACGGGCGCCGTGGCCGATATCCATTTCTACAAAGACCTGGTGAAATGGGCCCGCAAGAACAGCGTTATAATCGCCCAGGACGCTGCCTACTGCGATATCTATTTCGGCAAACCCGGGCCCAGCATCCTTGAAGTCCCGGGAGCCCGGGATATAGCCGTGGAATTCTATTCCGCCTCCAAGACCTACTGCATGGCCGGCTGGCGCATAGGCTGGGTGGTAGGCAACTCCAAACTGGTCTGCGCCCTTAACCAGCTTAAGGAGAACATAGACTCCGGCCCGTTCAACGCCATGCAGAACGCCGTAGCCTACGCGCTTAAGAACCACGAGACCATAGTGCCCCCTATAAGGGAGATCTTCAGGAAGAGGGCGGACGACTACTGCAAGGGCCTCGCCGAAGCCGGCTGGAAATTCTCAAGGCCCGGCGGCGGCTGCTTCATCTGGGCCCGGCCGCCCGTAAAATGCGCCTCCCTGGACGCCGTCTATTTCATGCTGGAAAAAGCTTCGGTATTGACCGCGCCCGGTTCCGGCTTCGGAAAATTCGGCGAGGGGTATATCCGCTTCTCGCTTACCGAACCCGACGCGAAGCTGAAAGAAACCCTCCGCAGGATCAAAACCCTGGACTGGGGCAAACTGGGGAAATAAGCGGCCTGCCGGCGCCCGCCTTCTGCAAGGATGCGCCCTAAGCCCCTGGAACGCCCGCCGCCATGGCGGGCGCTTTCGTTCTATCCGTCTATAGCGCAAAATCCGCTTATCTCCCCGGCCAGGGCCTATATCCGGAGTAGGCCCTTTGTCTGCGCGCGCCTAGGCCTATTAGGAATTGACATTCGTCAACCCATGCTGTATAACATGACATAGCAAAACACAGGAGCAATGGAGGAGTTATGAAAAACCTGGTAAAAACCACCCTGACCGCCGCGGCAGCCCTGCTGATCCTGCCCGCGCTTTCTTTCTCGGAAGGCAAAAGCATATACGGCGCGGACGACCGCCTGGACTTCTTTGCCGCCTCCCAGGACATGAAGACCCTCTCCGACTCGGTAGTCTCGCTGTGGAAAGCCGATTCGGTGGAAGCCCTCAATCCCGGCGGCGTAAAACTTAAGACCATGAACTTCGGCGACCGCCTGAACCTCTGCCCCAACGAGAAATTCAGGGAACAGCCCATAGGCGCTTTCTGCTCCGGCTCCCTGGTGGGCGACGATATCGTCATAACCGCCGGCCACTGCGTAAAAGACGCGGCTGGCTGCGCCGCCACCAAGATAGTGTTCGGCTACAAGGTAAACCAGAGCGGCGGCGAGGCCGTAACTACAATGGCCCAGAGCGAGGTCTACACCTGCAAAAAGATCATAAAGCGTTTCCTGGGCGGCGAGCCCGGCTCGGTGAACCCTGCCGGCCAGGCCCTGGGCCCCGACTTCGCCGTGATACAGCTTGACCGCAAGGTAAGCGGGCACAGGCCGCTGGCCATCAACAGGGGGACCAACCTTAAGAAGGGCGACGCCATCACCGTGATAGGCCACCCCGTGGGCCTGCCGCTCAAAGTAGCGGGCGGCGCCACCGTGCGGGACTTCTCCAAAGTGGGCTATTTCGTGGCCGACCTGGACACTTTCGGCGGCAACTCAGGCTCGCCCGTGTTCAACACCAGCACAAAAAAGATAGAGGGAATACTTGTCCGCGGCGACACGGACTTCCTTAAGAGCCCGGCCGGCTGCACCACCATGGCCACCTACGACCAGACCGGCGGCCGCGGCGAGGACGTGACCAAGATCTCCTCCGTCTCCTCCTTCATCCCCAGGCTGGCCGGAGAGAAGCAGGCCGAAGCAGCGGGCGGGATGGAAGTGCGTGAAATGGATTCGAGCGCCATACAGTCCGGGGACATAACCCCCGCCAAGGTAGTCAACTTCGACTGAGCGCTTAACAGCTAGGGCTTAAGAACGGCGCCCGGGGTACTCCCCCCGGGCGCTCTCTTTTGCCGCGCGGCCCGCTATTTTGAGAAAGAAGCGCCTTCTTTCTCAAAACGCGCCATCAGCGGCGTAAAGGCCGCGGCGGCTTTTCTGTCTTCTTCCCGGAATTCGCTGTCGTAGGCCTGCACCCCGCCCTTGTAGGCCTCCATGGGCATCACCAGAGTCTCCCCGTTCCTTATTATCGCGGCCGTGTCCCAGGAAAAAGAAGCTATGAAAGGCCTGGGGGTCTTGTCGTACAGGTTCCGGCCGTCGGAATAGTCGGAAACCGGGTTCTTCACCCCTATAAGCGGCATCAGCGTGGGGATTATATCCATGTGGCTGGTCACCTCGTCCGTGGAATAAGGCGCGTGCCCCGGCAGGTACATAACAAGCGGGACCCGCACTTCCTCCGGGGTAAAACTCTGGTTATGCCCGTAGCGGCCGCGCTCAAGGAAGGCCTCGCCGTGGTCGCCCATCAGCAGGATGGCCGTATCTTTCAGGCCCCCGCTGGCCTCGATAGCCTTTATTATCGTGCCGGCCAGGTGGTCGTCGTAATAAACCGAGTTCTTGTATTTGTTGAAAAGAGGCCCGATATTGTCCAGGTTCAGGCGCAGCCGGTTGGTGTCTATCGCCGGCTTGAATTTTTCGAACCCGGCGGGATACGCGTAGGCGCCGTGGGAGGCGTCGTAAAAAACGAAGGCGAAATAAGGCTTCCCTTTCTTCCGTCCCTTGATGTACGCTATGAATTTATCCGAGATCTCCTTGTCCCGGGCGGCCACCTCGTCGGCCACGGGCTCGTCGTAGATCCCTTCGCGCGGCACCTTCGCGAAGCAGGTCTTGTTGAACTCGGGGAAGCTCAGCTTGGAACTGGCGTACAGCCGCATCTCGTAACCCTGCCTCTCGAGCTCGTCTATAAAGACCGGGCCGCGCCGCTCGCCCAGCATGTGGAACCAGTAATTGCCGTAAATGCCGTAAAGTATGGAGAAGACCCCGAAGCGGGTGCAGTTGCCGCCGCTGTAGTGGTTGCGGAATACGGAGGCTTTCTTTGAAAGCGCCCAGGCCTCCGGCATGACCTCGGGGCTGAACATATCGCGGCGCAGGGAATCGATTATTATTATCACGAAGTTCATGGGTTTCGCGGGCGGCTCTACCCGCAACGGCGCCTTCGGATATTTAAGCCCGGAATATTTAATATCTATCCCGGCCACCTCCGCGTCCAGCTTCACCCCGAAATGCTTGCTGGCGAAAGTGCGTATTTTAAGCGGCTGGTAGAGCGGGAAAAGCTGGAAGTTCCTCATGATATAGACCGAGTCGTAAAGCGTGCCCCAGGCGGACATGCTTTTATCGGCCAGCACAAAAAAGAAAAGCAGGGCCGCTAGCCCCTTCACCAGCCTGCCCCGGCCCGCCGATCTTGCGGCCACCTTGCCCGACCAGCGCCAGAAGAACCACTGCGCCGTGAACATGGCTATAGCTACGGCGACAAAGAAGGTCTTCATTCCCCAGCCCTGCTCCAGGGAGTCCAGGCCGCCGGGCGTGACCAGCAGGTTAAGCACCATTGAGTTCAGGTGGAACTTGAAGATCTTGTAGACCCCGGCGTCCGTAAAAAGCGCCAATTGAAAAAAGCCGAACAGCCCGGCCAGCAGCCAGCGGCCGAAAGGCAGCAGGAAAAGCGGCAGGGCCAGAAGGGCCAGCGCCGCGTAAAGCATAACCGTATTAGAGACAAGGGCGGTGATGACGAAAGCAAGCTCCAGCGGGTGCGTGCCGGTGAAGAACACATAAGCCGAACCCAGCGCCAGGGAAAGGCAGAAATTCAGGCCCAGGTAGGCGGCAAGCTGTTT
>JAJZVJ010000234.1 GCA_021845705.1 bacterium | reverse complement strand
GCCGTTCGATATATGAAAACGCGGGCTTATCTTACCGTACTTTCAACCGCGGCCTTGCTGGCCGCGTGTAATTGCCTGCCGGCCGCCGCCGGCGGCGCCGGGACGACCTCGGCTAATTTTCTGAAGGTCCCGGTCGCCGCCCTTCCCTCCGGGATGGGTGAAGCCTATACCGCCATGGTGGGCCCGGATTCCATCCTGTACAACCCCGCCGGCCTCGGGCTGCTCAGCTATTCGGCTTTTTCGGGCGCGCATAACCAGTATATTCTAGGGATAAAGCAGGAGTACCTGGCGCTGGCCTGGCGCTTCCCGTTCGGCACCGTCGGGGCGGCTTTCGACGCCCTTTCCAGCGGGAACATAGACGCCTACGACGAAAACGACATGCTGGTCGGGAAAACCTCCACGCTGCAGACTATGACGGTCGTCTCGTTCGCCCAGAGCTGGCCCAATTTCAAGGAGGATAAGGGGAAGCTGGACCCCATGCTGATAACGCCCAGCTGGACGCGCATAGAGCCCGTGGCCGACTACCGCCCTAAATCCTACCGCCTCGCCGCCGGCGCCAGTGTGAAGAAGATCGGGGAGAAACTGGACGGCGAATCCGCTTCCGCCTACGCTTTCGACGCCGGCCTGACGCTGATCCTGCCCGGGCATTTTCACGTCGGGGCTTCGGCGCTTAACATAGGGGGGACCGAAAAGGTACTGCAGGAGTCGTACCGCCTCCCTTCTTCCCTGCGCTTCGGGCTGGCCAAGGATTTCCACACGGTAGGCGACATCATGGTCTTCACCGTCGCCTCGGACCTGGTAAACTATTCCGACATCGGTTATGTGTCCGGCACCGGGCTGCAGGTGGACGTGATGAAGATGTTCCAGCTACGCTTCGGGTATAAGACGCGCAAGGATTCCGGCTCGCGCGTGAGCGGCGGGTTCGGCCTTAATTTCGACCGCCTGTCCGACAAGAACAGTTTTCTGCACGGGGCGCGCCTTGACTACGCCTATATCGACTACGGCGCGCTCGGGACCACCAGCCGGATAGGCGTGCAGTTCATCTGGTAGCGGCCCGGCGGACAGCGGCAAATGCGCGAGGTTCTACAAACCTCTTTTTTGTATAATTCCACTAATGGATGTCGAACGTTATATAGCCGGGCGGGCCGCGGCGGTGAACAGGGCCCTCCCGGAGTTTGTCTCCCGCTTTAAAGGTTCGCAGCCCCTCCTCTCAGAAGCGATGCTTTATTCCCTCTCCGCGGGCGGAAAGCGCCTGCGCCCGGTGCTGCTGGGAGCGGCTTACGAGGTTTTCGGCGGCAAGGCTTCCGACATCCTGCCGGCCGCCTGCGCCATAGAGATGGTGCATACTTATTCCCTGGTGCATGACGACCTCCCGGCCATGGACGACGATCCCCTCAGGCGCGGCCGCCCTACCAACCACAGGGTTTACGGCGACGCTATGGCCATACTTGCCGGCGACGCGCTCCTTACGGACGCTTTCGGCGTGCTCCTCTCCTCAAAATATCCCAGCCGCGTCACGCCCGGCGCGCTGCTCGCGGCGGCGGAGATACTGGCGCGCAGGGCCGGCGCCCGCGGCATGGTCTCGGGCCAGGCCGCGGACCTGCAGGCGGAGGGTTTCCTGCAAAAGAGGAACGCAGGGCGGGGGAAGACCGGCCGCGCCGGAAGGACCACGGCCCGGTCCGTCAGGGCCGGGCTGCAGCTGCTTCACTACATACACCTGCATAAGACTGCGGACCTGATAACGGCGGCCGTGGAAATGGGCGCCGCGCTGGCCGCCGCCCCGCGCAGAGATTTTAATTCCATCTCCGCTTTCGGCCTGGAACTCGGGCTCTGCTTCCAGATCGCGGACGATATCCTGGACGTGGAGGGGGACAAGGAAAAGATGGGAAAGGCCGGTAGCGACGCCCGCAACCGCAAGCTCACGTACGCGGCGCTGCTCGGAGTAAAAGAGGCCAGGAGCCGCGCCGAGGGGCTTCTGCGCCGCGCCCTGAAGAGGCTGGCCGGGGTAAGGGGCCGGCCGGCGGCTAAAGACGCGCTGGCGGGCATAGCAACTTTCGTCTACAGGCGGGAAAAATGACAGGCTTACTTTCAGGCATCAAAACTTCGGCGGATATAAAAAAGCTCCCGGTTTCCGAGCTCCCGGCGCTCGCGGCCGAGGTGCGCGGCCTTTTGGTAGAGGCCGTCAGCAAGACCGGCGGACACCTGGCCTCAAGCCTCGGGGCCGCCGACCTGATACTCGCGCTTCATTATGTTTACGACACGCCGCGCGACCGGCTGGTCTTCGACACCGGGCACCAGACTTACGCCCACAAGATCCTGACCGGCCGGGCCGACAGGTTCCATACTTTACGCACCCGGGGCGGGCTCTCGGGCTTCCTTAAGCGCTACGAGTCGGAATACGACGCTTTCGGGGCGGGGCACGCCTCTACGGCCCTCTCGGCGGCGGCCGGCATGGCCGCGGCCCGCGACCTGTCCGGGGCTTCCAACCGCGTCGTGGCCGTGGTGGCCGACGGCGCAATGACGGGCGGGATGTCCTGGGAGGCTATGCAGAACGTCGGCCAGCTGGGCACGGACCTCCTTGTGGTCCTTAACGACAACCAGATGTTCATTTCCGAGCGCGTCGGCCGCCTCGGGCATATCCTGACCAAAATGCTCACTCTCGGTTTCGTGCAGAGGGCGGTGCGCAGGACGGAAATGTTCCTTGGCCGCTTCCCGTTCGTGGGCAGGGTGGTCCGCCGGATGATAAAGAGGGCGCGCGTTCTGTTCTTGCCCGGAATGATCTTTGAGGAAATGGGGTTCGCCTATTTCGGTCCCGTGGACGGGCATAACGTGGCTGAGCTGGTAGAGGTCCTGGGCTACGTGAAGGACCTGAAGGGGCCGGTGATGCTCCATGTAGTGACCAAGAAGGGGCGCGGCTATGAACCCGCCGAGGATTCGCCGGTGGAGTTCCACGGCACGCCCAAGTTCGACATAGAGACCGGGGAGGCCAGCGCCGCCTCTTCGGATAAGCTGCCTCCTACCTTTACGGCGGTCTTCGGCGGGGCCCTGGTGGAACTGGCGAAAAAGGACCCGCGCATATGCGCCATCACCGCCGCCATGCCCGAGGGAACCGGCCTGGACCAGTTCCGCGACGCTTTCCCCGAAAGGTACTACGACGTCGGGATCGCCGAGGAACACGCCGTCACCTTCGCCGCCGGGCTCGCCGCCGAAGGGATGAGGCCGGTAGTAGCGGTCTATTCCTCCTTCATGCAGCGGGCCTTCGACCAGGTACAGCACGACGTTTCTCTCCAGAAACTCCCGGTGGTGATAGCCATGGACCGCGCCGGTTTGGTAGGAGAGGACGGACCCACCCACCACGGGGTTTTCGATATTTCCCTTTTCAGGATGATCCCGGACGTGGTGGTGATGGCGCCGGCCGACGAGAACGAGCTGCGGCGCATGCTGGCCACCGCCTTCGCCTGCGGCAAGCCCGCGCTGCTCCGCTATCCGCGCGGCCGCGGCTTCGGGGTCCCGCTGGACCCTGAGCCGGCTGCGCTGCCGCTGGGCCGGGGCCGCCTGCTGTCCAGGGGCAGGGACGTTAATTTCCTCGCCGTAGGCGGCCGCGTGCACCCGGCCGTGAAGGCCGCGCAGCTGCTTAAGGAACGCGGCATCGACGCCGGCGTGGCCGACCTCCGTTTTGTAAAGCCGCTGGACGGTGAACTGGTGAAAGAACTGGTCCTGGCGGGGCCCGTCATCACCGCGGAGGATAATTCCCTGGCCGGCGGCTTCGGCTCCGCCGTGCTTGAATATCTTAATACCGCGGGCATCGAGGCCAGGGTGCTCCGCCTCGGGATCCCGGACAGTTACGTGGAACAGGGCAGGCCGGATGAACTTTACTCCGATGTCGGGCTCACCGCCGAAAAGATGGCCGCGTCCGCGGCTGAGTGGCTGGCCCGGCCGGTCCGCGCCGGGCACGCCTAGTTTTGCTATATTATTCAGGTTAGGCAACAAGGAGTTATAACGTGAAAAAGAAACCAAAGGTCAGCAAGCAGGTTCTGGCGCTGCGCAAATCCAAGGCATACAGGAAAGCTTATACGGACCCTGAATTCCTGAGCCGGGACGAACTGCGCCCCGTGCGCCTGCAGCTGGAACTGCTTAAGCCCGAGATGACGCTGGCCGAATACGGCATTAAAGCCACGGTGGTGGTTTTCGGGAGCGCCCGCATCTGGGATAAAGAGCAGTCGGGCCGGCGCGTAGCGCAGATAAGATCCCAGCTTAAGAAGGGCCCCGGCACCCAGGTTCTAAAGAGCAAACTGGCCTCCGCAAAAAGGCTTGAACGCTCTACAAAGTATTACGAGGTGGCCCGCGACTTCGGCAGGCTGGTCTCTACCTCCGATATAGTCGATGACCGCAAGCTGGTCGTAGTTACCGGCGGCGGGCCCGGCATAATGGAGGCCGCCAACCGCGGCGCGCATGAAGCCGGGGCCAAGAGCGTCGGCCTCAACATCACGCTGGACATGGAGCAGGGGCCCAACCCCTATGTCTCCCCGGAGTTCTGTTTCCGCTTCCACTATTTCGCCGTGCGCAAGATGCACTTCGTTATGCGGGCGCGCGCCCTGGTGGTTTTCCCCGGCGGCTTCGGGACCATGGACGAGCTGTTCGAGGTCCTTACGCTGGTGCAGACCGGCAAAAAGAGCCTCCTCCCGATAGTGCTGGTGGGCAAGGACTATTGGAACGACGTGATGAACTTCCCGAACATGGCCAAGTGGGGCTACATCTCCGAGGAAGACCTGAAGCTCTTCCGGTACGCCGAAACCGGCGCCGAGATACTCGGGCATATCAAA
>JAJZVJ010000233.1 GCA_021845705.1 bacterium | reverse complement strand
AGGAGGGCGGCCTCGGCCTGATGAAGGCCGTGGAGAAGTTCGAGTACAAGCGCGGCTTCAAGTTCTCCACCTACGCCACCTGGTGGATCCGCCAGAGCATCAACCGCGCCATCGCCGACCAGGCGCGCACCATCCGCATCCCGGTACACATGAAGGAACTGGTCTCGAAGCTCATGAAGGTGACGCGCAAGTACCGGCAGGAGTTCGGCCGCGACCCGCAGATAGAGGAATACTCCAAGCACATGCATATCTCCATGGACAAGGTTAAGAACGCCATGAAGATAATGCAGGACCCCATCTCCCTTTCCACGCCCATCGGCGAGGACGAAGATTCCCACCTTGAGGACTTCATCGAGGATAAGACCGGGCTCCCCCCCTCCCACTCGGCCCTGGACCTGCTGCGCCGCAGAGAGGTGACCAAGATACTGGACACCCTCACCGACCGCGAGGCCAAGATAATAAAGCTGCGCTTCGGTATCGAGACCGGCTACCCGAGGACGCTCGAAGAAGTGGGCAAGATCTTCCGCGTGACGCGCGAGCGGGTGCGCCAGATTGAGGCGAAGGCCATACGGAAGCTCCGCCATCCCTCGCGCAGCAAGATGCTGCGCGATTACCTGGATTAAATCGAGGATAGGGGACCCAAGACAAAGAAAACCCCCGGGAACGGTCCCGGGGGTTTTCTTTTATTTTACGGCTGACAAAGGGACCGCTATTTCCCGTCCTTGTTCTCGGTGAAAAGGTTCTTGATCACGTCGCGCGCGATGTCCTTGGCGCCCAGCCCCACGGCTATGGCGAAGGCCAGGCCCAGCGAGGCCAGCATGATATTTATGCCGCCGATGATCATCTTCATCTTTATGCCGAGCTGCTCTATAGCGGCTATAAGGGTAAAGACCACTATGACGAAATGCACTATCTTGGAAAGAGAACTGCCGCCCCGGAGGTTATTGGACACAGCGGAATTCATTACGATATCCGCCATGAAGCGCGCGAACAGCAGGCCGCCAAAGCCGATAAAGATGGCCGCCACCAGGTTGGGAAGGAAGTCCACGAAGCGCCTGAGTATCTCCGAAATGACGGTCAGGTCCAGTATGTTGGCCGCGGTGACCAGGAAAACCAGCAGGAGGGCCCAGTAAACCACGAAAGAGACCACCTGCGTAGGGGATTTCCCCAGCCCGAAGCGGATGAGGATCTCGTTTATCCCGACCCGGCTGGTATAAGAATCGAGCTTTAGCCTGCGGAAGAACTTCTCAAGGAGCGAGCTGGCGACGCGGGCTATGAAAAGCCCGAAAAGGACGAAGGTCAGCGCGGCTACGAGTTTCGGGACATAGGTGGAGAATTTAGCCCAGACTTCGAGCACGGGCGCAAAAAAAGGTTCGGTTATTTCATTCATCATTATCCGCCTCCGCCAAGAATCGGCAGAAGTATTCTATTATTTATGTTCCGGGTAAAGCAAAAAACCGCCGCAAGGGCGGTTTTCCGCGCGCATGCGCCGCAAGCGGGATCAGGGTCAGAAAGTGTTCTTTGCTTTGACGGGATCGGCGCGCAGCGGTTTAACGGCCCTTCTCTTTTTCAGCTGCCGCGCGGCATGCCCGGGCGCAGCCGGGGCTTTTGAGATGGGCGCGTCGCGGAGGGCCCGCGACGGCGCTTCTTTTTTCCCGGCGTCCTCTTTCACGGCCTGTTCAAGCAGTTCTTTTGACCCCTCCCGGTACAGGGGGTCGTTGACCGAACTGAAGGCGTCGAAATCCGTATAGCCGTCTATCCCGGCCTTGACCTGCGCGGTGGCCGGTTCCTTAAGCTCGGCGGAAATAGATCCGATAGCTGTTCTTGCCGGCGCGCTGAGCCCCGGCAGTGCGCCTTTTCCGGCGCGCGCTGTTCCTGAAAAAGCTATAAAAGCAAAAGCCGCCATAAGGCAGCCGCATATCCTTGTCATTGAAGCCTCCGGGCAGGACCGACATCGTATGCTCATATTATGGCAGAAAGAACCAGGCCAAGGAAGTGGCCAAGGACCCAGCGGATATTAGGCCGTAGTGCCCAATATCCCGGCATGACGCCCTGGCGGCGGGGGCCGTACTTTCCGCGGCCGTAACCGAAATGGTAGAATAACAACTGCCGGAAGCGCGGCTTTGACCCCGCGGAACCCGCCCTGGAATTTTTCATTTGCCTCTTACGGGTTTTTTTGATATCATATACATACTATGTACGCAATAATCGAAACAGGCGGCAAGCAGTACTGGGTAGTCCCCGGCGAAATACTCCAGGTTGAAAAACTCACGGACAAAGAAGGCGCGGAAGTGACCTTCAAAGCCCTGTGGTCAGCCTCTCAGGACGAGAAAAACGCCTCGGCCTCCAAGTCTCCGGCCGCCAAAGTTACAGCCCGGATAGTCCGGCACCTCAAAGGCCCCAAAATAATAGTTTTCCGCAAGAAAACGAAGAAAGCCTACGAAAAAGGCTCGGGGCACCGCCAGGAACTTACTGAGATAGAAGTTAAAGATATCCAGTTAGCGTAGTTTCTGGCTTTTCACTGACAGCCCCGGTTGGATCGGCCGCCAACGGCCTACAGCCGACCATTTAACACAGAGGTTCAACAATGGCAAGTACCAAATCACAAGGTTCAAGCACTAACGGCCGCGACAGCCATGGCCAGCGCCTCGGCGTAAAACGCTACGGCTGCCAGAAAGTTAACGCCGGAGAGATCCTGGTACGCCAGCGCGGGACCAAGTTCCTGCCCGGTGAGAACGTCCGCCGGGCTTCCGACGACACCCTTTTCTCCATAGTGACAGGCGTCGTAAAGTTCGAGTGGGCGAAACGCGGCAAGCAGCAGATCAGCGTTTACCCCCCCGCGAAATAACCTTCCCGCAAGGTAAAGCCTCCTGGGTGCTGACCGCGTTCAGGAGGTTTTTTTATTATCATGACAAAAATACAAGACCACCGTGTAGCTGCGGGCTTCATAGACACAGCCCGCGTTTATCTTAAAGCGGGCAAAGGCGGCGACGGCTGCTCCTCTTTCCGCAGGGAAAAGTACATCCCCTATGGCGGCCCTGACGGGGGCCATGGCGGGAAAGGCGGCAGTATCTGGTTCGAAGCCTCCGCCAATATCACCACGCTGGCCGAAATAGCCTGCCACCCCCACATTACCGCTTCGGACGGCTGCCCCGGCAAGGGCAACCGCAAGGACGGACATTACGGCGAAGACCATTCCCTTTACGTCCCGTGCGGGACCGTGGTAAAAAGGGCCGGGACCGTGCTGGCGGACCTGAAGGAGCACGGCCAGCGTTTTATGGCGGCAAAGGGCGGCCGCGGCGGCCGCGGCAATACCGCTTTCAAGACGAGGTTCAACACCGCCCCCAAGATAGCGGAACTCGGCGAGCCGGGTGACGAGTACGAGGCGCGCCTGGAGCTGAGCGTCCTGGCCGACGTCGGCTTCGTAGGCATGCCCAATGCCGGGAAATCCACGCTTCTCTCCGCGATTTCGGCGGCGAGGCCGAAAATAGCCGACTATCCTTTCACCACCCTCAACCCGAACATCGGCATGGTGCAGCATAAAGGCAAAAGTTTCGCCGCGGCGGACATCCCCGGCCTTATCGAAGGAGCGCATGAAGGCAAAGGCCTGGGCGTGCTCTTCCTGAAGCACATACTCCGGACAAAGATCCTGGTCCACCTTGTAGACCCTGTCGGCTTCGCCGGCATGAAGCCGGAAAAAGCGGTACGGGTCATAGAGAAGGAACTGAAGGACTACCATCCGCTGCTGGCCAAAAAGATAACTATCCTGGTAGTTAACAAAGCCGACCTGCCGGAAGCCGCCAAGGTGCAGGAAGCCCTGGAGAAGAAGTACAAGAAACGGGAAGTCTTCCTCATTTCCGCCGTCACCGGCAAAGGCGTAAGCCGGCTGCTCGACCGCATCATCAAGCTGCTGCCCACCGTAAAACAGGCTGACCTTTACCAGGCCTCAGCCGACTCCGTACCCGCCGCCCTGCAGCCGAAAGGCGGCTTCACGGTCGAGCTGGACTCGGAAGGCGTGTTTTCGGTCAAAGGCAGAAGGGTCGAGAAACTTATAGCCATGACCAACTTCAACCAGCCCGACTCCTGGGACAGGCTGCACAGGATCTTCAAGACCATAGGCATGGACAAGGCCCTCAAGAAAGCCGGCTGCGCAGCGGGAGATATGGTGAGGGTCGGCGGCAAGGAATTCCAATGGACCGACGCGACCATGGCCGCCGGCAGGCCGGGCAAGTTCGCCTACAAATACAGGAAATTCGACCAGGAATACGGCGACTGACCGGTATTTAACGATAAGAAAAGACCCGGGGACAGCTCCGGGTCTTTTCTTTTTCCGTTCCCTGATCTGGATCCTCGCTTGACGATCGCCGGTCAGTACACAGTGCCCCAGTCGCGGGTGGTGATGCGGAACTCTACCCTGCGGTTCAGCGCGCGGGCTTCCGGGGTGGTAGCCTTCACCACCGGCAGTTTTTTCCCGTAGCCGTATACCCGGACGAAATCGGGGTACACGCCCTTGGTGGCCAGGTACATCTTTACAGCGCCGGCCCGCCTGAGAGAAAGGTCGTCATTATACTCGTCAGAGCCCACGTCGTCGGTATGGCCGGAGACTATAAGCTTCAGCCGGTTATGTTTGAGGAGGACTTCCGCGATGCGGTCGAGCAGCGGCTTCGACGACGCCAGCAGGCGGTCCGAGCCGGACTCGAACTCCACCGGCGGGATCTCGCGGGAGGAAACCATATCCATCACCGAATTAAGTTCCAGTTCCGCCCTGCGCGCCTCCTCCTTTTCGGTCGGGTTCAGCTGCCTGCCTCCTCAGGCGTAAAAAAAAGA
>JAJZVJ010000232.1 GCA_021845705.1 bacterium | reverse complement strand
GAACTGCACCGCGCCCCCCCCCCGCCCTCCCCCCGCAAGCCGTCCTGGTGCTGGAAAAATAAGGGGACAGGCTGCTTTTTTAACAGCAAAGTCCCCAATGTAAAAAAAGGGGACAGGCTGCTTTAATTGTGGATAGATTCTTTCCGCGGCCGGCCCAGCGGATGTAAAGTTGACTCCAAATGATAGGCCAAAGAAACCCTGGCCTGCCATTCCTCATCGCCATAAGGCATTTGCCTGACCGCACTCCTACGCATCTTCTCAAGTTCGGCCTCGCTCATGGGCGTGTCCACGTATTGAGTCCAATTATCGGGCAGATCTACGGGCAAGGAGCGTGTAAGCACGCGCGGGGCGACTCCGACAGTTTCCGCGTGGGAAGACCATGGCCAGGCCGCGGAGCTTAAAGCAAGGCTTGCCCGCACGGGGTTGGCCTCTACATACCTGGCAACCGTCACCAGGTGAGAATCCTCCTCTATCAGGAAACTTTTAAACCGCCCCTGCCAGACGTGGCCGGTGCTTGCATAGTGGGCATGGTAGCGCCGCACGTGGCTTGTCATGAGCCATTGCATCCAGCAACTCAGATCCTGCGCCCGCTGCGGCTCGGCTACAAAGTGGAAGTGGTTGGGCATCAGGCAGTAATTAAACAGCTTTACCGGATAACGGGCCGAAGCTTCTTCCATCAGATCAATAAAAGAAAGATAATCGCCGCTTTTATGGAATACCCGGTTGCGGGCATTGCCGCGGTTTATTACGTGATAGAACTGGTTGTCCCCTAATCCACGACGTATTCTAGGCATAATCCACCCCCTGCGTGATTTTGTTCCGTTAGAATAAAGCAGCCTGTCCCCTTTATTCTAGCAGAGCAACCCGACAAGGGCTTGTCGGGTTGCTTCGGGGGGCTGACAGGCTACTTTTTGCAAAAAAGCAGCCTGTCCCCTTTAATAGGAATTGGCCAGGGCGCGGGTGGTATTTTCTTCTTTTACTTTGTTGAGGAATTCTTCGAAGTTCACGCCGAAAACGCTGCGGTTGCCGCGCAGACGCAGGGTTATGGTCCCCGCTTCTTTCTCTTTCTTGCCCACTACCACCAGGTAAGGGACTTTTTCCAGGGCGGCTTCGCGCACTTTGGCGTTTATGGTCTCGTGGCGCAGGTCCGCGCTTGCGCGCAACCCGGCGGCTTTCAGCTTGGCAAGCACTTCGCCCGCGTAACCTTCTTCTTCGGAAGTGATGTTGAGCACTTTGGCCTGCACGGGGGACAGCCACAGAGGGAAGTTGCCGGCAAAATGTTCGATGAGGAAGCCGATAAAGCGCTCGTGCGTACCGAGCGGCGCGCGGTGGATGCATAGCGGGGTCTTTTCCTCGCCGTTGGCGGCCTTGTAGAGCAGACCGAAGCGGCCTGGCACGGCGAAGTCCACCTGGTTGGTGGCCAGCGAGAACTCCTTGCCTATGGCGCTCCACACCTGCACGTCTATCTTGGGGCCGTAGAACGCGGCCTCGTTGGGGATCTCTTTATAGGGCAGGTTGCCGGCTATCAGGGTGTCGCGCACCATTTTCTCGGTGGCGGCCCACAGCTCGGGGTTGTTAACGTACTTCTTGCCCAGGCCTTCGGCGGCGTGGGTGCTGAAGCGCATGACGTATTTCTCTATGCCGAAGATCTTGAAGTAGCCCAGGTACATGCGGCTGACGGCCATGAACTCGTCGGCGAACTGCTCCGGGGTGCAGTAAATGTGGGCGTCGTTCATCTGCATTGAGCGCACGCGCATCAGGCCGAACAGCTCGCCGGACTGCTCGTAGCGGTAGCAGGTGCCGTACTCGGCCAGGCGGACGGGCAGGTCGCGGTAGGAGCGCGGCTTGCTGCCGTAGATCTTGTGGTGGTGCGGGCAGTTCATAGGCTTGAGATAATACTTCTGGCCTTCTATCTCCATCGCCGGGAACATGCTGTCTACGTAATGGTCCAGATGGCCGCTCTTCTGGTAAAGGGATTCTTTGCAGATGTGAGGGGTCTTAACGCGGAAATAGCCGGCGGCGGCCTCGGTCTCCTTGGCCAGCCTTTCCAGTTCCTCTATCATCACCGCGCCGTTCGGCAGCCAAAGCGGCAGGCCGGGGCCGATATCATCGTCGAAGGTGAAGATCTCCAGCTGTTTGCCTATTTTGCGGTGGTCGCGCTTGGCGGCTTCTTCCTGCAGCTTCAGGTAGGCGTCCAGCTCGGCGGGGGTTTCAAAGGCCACGGCGTAGATGCGCTGCAGCATGGGATTCTTCTCGCTGCCGCGCCAGTAGGCGCCGGCCAGGTGGGTCAGTTTGAAAGCTTTCAACTTGCCGGTATGCTCTACGTGGGGGCCTTTGCACAGGTCCTCAAAGGGTCCGTTCCTGTAGATGGAGATGACCGAGCCCTCGGGGAGGTCGTTGATAAGCTCGACCTTGTATTTCTCCCCCTTCTCGGAGAAGTGCTTTAGCGCCTCGGCGCGGGACAGTTCGACGCGTTCGAATTTCTGCGCCTGGCCCAGGATATGCTTCATCTTCTTTTCAATGAGCGGCAGGTCTTCGGGGGTGAAGTGGTGTTCAAGGTCGAAATCGTAGTAAAAGCCGTTCTCGATGGCGGGGCCGATGCCGTATTTTACTCCGGAAAAAAGCTGCCCGACGGCCTGGGCCATTACGTGGGCCAGCGAGTGGCGCATTTTGTGGAGGAGTTCTTCTTTGTTTTCTTCGGACATATGTTCCTTAATTTCAAAGCCCGCCAGTACCCGGAGCGGGTTCTAACGGGCTCGCTGAATACCTTAAAGTGGTGCCCAGTACAGGGATCGAACCTGTGACCTTTCCCATGTCAAGGGAACGCGCTACCGCTGCGCCAACTGGGCCTTTTCCGCCCCCCGCATTCGCCGGAGTTACAACCGGGTAATATTATATCAAAAAGTTGACTGTATATTTCCCGGAAAAAGCAGCCTGTCCCCTTTATTTACCCTATGAATTACGGTGCAAATAAAGCAGCCTGTCCCCTTTATTTATACTTGGCGGTTATTATGGAGCGGAGGCCGCCGCGGGGGGTGAACTCGCCGGTGACGGTGCAGGTTTTGGGCTTTATGGCTTTAACCACGTCGTCCAGGATGCGGTTGGCGATGTTCTCCATGAAGATGCCGCAGTTGCGGTACTGCAGGAAATAATATTTAAGGGACTTCAGTTCCAGGCACAGCGCGCCGGGGATGTATTCTATGGTGATGGTGCCGAAGTCGGGCAGGCCGGTCTTGGGGCAGACCGAGGTGAACTCGGGGTGAACTATCTTTATGGTGTAGTCGCGCCGATACTGGTTTTCCCAGGCTTCTATTTCCGGCAGTTCAATGTTCTTAACGCTCTGCGCCTGGCCCTGGGTGTAGCCGAATTTAGTGGAAGTGGTTTTCATGGCAAGTGGCTCCTGTGTTTATATTTCCGCGGACCGTCAGAATTTTCTTTTAAGCCTGAGCGAGTTCATGACCACCGAGACCGAGCTGAGCGCCATGGCCGCGCCGGCGGCGGAGGGCGGTATGAGCACGCCCCACTTGGGGTAAAAAGCGCCGGCCGCCATGGGGATGAGCACGATGTTATAGACGAAGGCCCAGGCCAGGTTCTGCTTTATGGTGCGGCGGATGGCCTTGGCGATCTTCATGGCGGTTATGACGGAGCGCAGGTCGTTGTGCATCAGGGTGATGTCGCTCGCGTTGGCGGCCACGTCGGTGCCGGAGCGCATGGCCATGCCCAGGTCCGCCTCGGAAAGGGCGGGCGCGTCGTTAAAGCCGTCGCCCACCATGGCGGTGCGCTTGCCCAGCGCTTTATAGCGCATTACCAGCTGGCGCTTCTCCTCCGGGAAAACCTCGGCGTGGAAGGTCTTTATGCCGATGGCCGCGGCGGTGTGGGCCACCACGGCCTGCCTGTCGCCCGAGGCCAGCACGGGCTCTATGCCCAGCGCCTCAAGTTCCGCCACCAGGCCGGCGGCCTCGGGGCGCAGCGCGTCGCCCAGGCGGCCGTAGCCCGCGAACTTTCCGCCCAGCGCGGCCAGCAGCATGGAATCCGGAGAGGAGTCTATTCCGGCGCGGGCTTCCGCGGGCACGGCGAGGTTCAGCTCGTCGAACCATTTAAGGCTGCCCACAAGTATTTCCCCCGCGGCGGCGCGGGCGCGCACGCCCTTGCCCGGCACGGCTTCAAAAGCGGTCAGCGGGAGGGGCTTTACGCCCGCCTCGACGGCGCAGCGGCGCACGGCTTCGGCGAAGGGATGCTCGGACTTCTGCTCGGCCGCGGCAAGCAGGCGCAGCAGTTCCTTTTCGCCCGTCTTGAAAGGATGCAGGCTTTCAAGGCGCATGCGGCCTTCGGTCACGGTGCCGGTCTTGTCGAAGATGACCACGTCTATGTCGGAGGCGCGTTCCAGCACGTCCGCGTTGCGGATAAGGATGCCGGCCGAGGCCGCCCTGCCGAAGCCGACGGCCACGGCCATGGGCACCGCAAGCCCCATGGTGCAGGGGCAGGCCACGGCGAGCACGGCGGCAAAAATACTGGCGGCTTTATCCGGGTCCGCGTAGTGGAACCAGAGCCCGGCCGCCACGGTGGCCGTTAAGAACACCGCCGGCACGAACCAGGCGGAGATCCTGTCCACCATGTGCTGCACGGCGCTCTTTTCGGCCTGGGACTCCTCCACGGCCTTTATTATCTTCATCAGCACGGTCTCTTCGCCCACGCCCTCGGCGGTAAATTCAAGCGCGCCGGTCTTGTTAAGCGTGCCGGCGTAAACCCGCGCGCCGGCCCCTTTATCCACCGGCACGGCCTCGCCGGTAAGCAGGCTCTCGTCCAGCGCGGAGGCCCCGGCCGTAACCCTGCCGTCCA
>JAJZVJ010000231.1 GCA_021845705.1 bacterium | reverse complement strand
TGGCGGCGCTTGCAGTCCGAAACCAGGTCCTCTATCTTTTTTTTATTCGCTTCCTTGTCTTCCCACTTAATATTGTACTGGCATAACGCTATTTTCATAGGGAACTCCTTCTGATTGCCCGTCCGCATCACTTTCCTGCGGCTTTAACCGCAAGCGCGACTTTCTCTTTCGTGACCGGCATGGATTTGATGCGCACGCCCAAGGCGTCTTCGACGGCGTTGGCTATCAGCGGCGCGCAGGGGATCATGGTATGCTCGCCCACGCCGCGGGCGCCGTACGGGCCGTCGGGCTGCGCCACCTCGATGATGATCGGGACCACCTGGTCCGGCATGTCCATCACCGTCGGGATCTTGTAGTCCGAGAAGTTGGGGTTCAGCAGTTTGCCTTTCTCGTTATAGCGAATGTCCTCGTAAAGCACGGTGGCGAAGCCCTGCAGCAGGCCGCCGACTATCTGCCCGCGCACCAGGTCCGGGTTGATGGCCTTGCCGCAGTCCACGGCCAGCGCTACCTTCTTTATCTTCATCTTGCCGGTCTCGCGGTCCACTTCCAGGATGATGCCGGCGGAGCCCGTGGTGTAATGCACGTTGGGGTGGCCGCCCTGCCCGGTCTCCGGGTCGCTTATGGCCGAGGCGAACTCCGGCATGAAAACGCCGGAACCCATGATCGGCCCACCCTTAAAAGTGTGGTCTTCGGCCTGGATGCCGTTGATGACAAAATCACTGAAGCGCAGCGCGAAGTCCGGCTTGGTGCGGCACTTCACGTGCTGGTCCTCGAGATAAAGGGTGCTCTTGTCCAGGCAGTGCACGCGCTGCACCAGGTCCAGCATGCGCTCCCGCGCCTCCAGCGCGGCGCGTTTCACCGCATTGCCGCAGCCCCAGGTCACATGTGAACCGACGGTCTGCCACTCGTAAGGGTTACGGTCGGTGTCGGGCGTCTCAACGCGGATCTTGCTGACCGGCACGCTAAGAACTTCGGACGCTATCTGCGCCATCACGGTCAGCAGGCCCTGGCCTATCTCCATGCCGGAAACCAGGATATTGATGCTCCCGTCCTCGTTGAACTTAAGGAAGGCGCTGGAACTGGCGTTGGGCGGCATGGCGGGGGATTTCCAGAAACAGACCTGCGCTTTGCCGATGGCCTTCCTCGGGTCGCTGGACTTTTCCTTCACGCCCCAGCGGATCTCACGCCGGACGCGCTCGATGGCGTCCCTGATGCCGGTTGGATTCATATGCGCGCCGTAGGGCAGGGTGTCGCCCTCTTTGATCGCGTTCTTCATGCGGAACTCTACGGGGTCCAGGCCCATCTCCCTCGCCATGCGGGTGATATGGGACTCAAGGCCGAAAAGAAATTCGGAATAACCGAAGCCGCGGTAGGCGCCGCAGGGCGGCAGGTTGGTATAGGTGCACATCGAGTCGATGCTCAGGTTGTCCACCTTGTACGGGCCGCTGGCCGACAGGCCGGCCGCGTTGACCACGTTGGCGCCATACTCCACATAGGCCCCGGAGTCCCAGTATAGCCTGAAGTCCAGCGCGGTGATCTTGCCGGCTTTCGATACGCCCATCTTTATCTTGGCGGTGCAGCCCAGGCGCTGGTAGGTGTTATAGAACTCCTGCGCGCGGCTCCACAACAGCTTCACGGGCCGGCCGGGTACGGCGATGGCGAGAGCCGCGGCGATGATCTCCATCGTGACCCCGGCCTTTCCGCCGAAGCCTCCGCCGATATAGGTGCTGATCACGCGCACGTCCTTGTGGCTCAGGCCGAAGGACTTAAGGGTTTCCGCGAACACGTGCCGCTGCGTGAAGGGGGACTGCGAAGAGGTCCACATCGTAAGGCGGCCGGAAGCGTCGTAGAGGCCTATGGCCGAGTGCGGCTCTATGGCGCAATGGGCGTAGCGCGGCACGTTGTAGGTGTCTTCCATCACCAGGTCGGCGTCCTTGAAACCCTTGGCCAGGTCGCCCTTGCGGATCTTGCGCCAGTGGGCGATATTGGTGCCGGGCTTGGGGAAGAACCAGGGCACGTGCGTGTAGCTCTTAAGGTCGGGGTGCACCAGGGGGGAGTCCTTCTCCAGCGCCTTCACCGCGTCCATCACCGCCGGCAGCTCCTCGTATTCAACTTTGACTAGCGCGGCGCCGCGCAGGGCTATCTTGGGGTCGGTGGCCACCACGGCCGCCACCTGCTCGCCTACGAAGCGCACGGTATCAGTGGCGAAGACGTAGCGGTCGTTCATGTACAGCCCGAACTTCTGCGTGAAGTTGCGGCCCGTGACCACTTTCACCACGCCGTGCAGCTTCTCCGCCTTCGAGACATCGATGGACTTTATCCTGGCGTGCGCGAACGGGCTTTCCACCAGCGCCGCGTAGAGCAGGCCGGGACCGAATTCCAGGTCGTCGGTATACTTGGCGGCGCCCTTGATCTTTTCCCAGCCGTCCACGCGCAGTACTGACCGGCCTACTACCGTCAGTTCATCTCCGGCCTTTATAGATTTCGAGCCTTTCTTAGGCTTGGTAATAAGTTTCTGAAGGTCCATGATTTCCTCTCACCTTACATACTGCAATCTTATGCGGTATACCTGCAAGTTCAGGCCCCCTCCCGGGAGTCGACGGCGGATTTCCCGCGCGCTCCAAGTCCGGGTTTTGGCAGAAGAAGGCCGGGGTCTTCCGCCGGCTGCAGAACTCGTCGCGCACACAGTGCGCTCCTCAAACAGTCTTCGCCGTCGCTTAATGATAGCGATTCGCTCCAGACCCCGGCCTTAAAACCCTAAAAGGAGCGCGCGGGAAACCCGCCGTCGACTCTGCAATAAAACAAAATCATTCAATCCGTAAAGTTTCCTTTAAGGGGATTGTAAAAATTCCACCAACTGTTTCCACCTTAACATAGTCACCATCATAAACGATGGATTTACATACCACAATCGACCCATCCTTGAGGAATACTTTCTTCCCGGAGGCAATTACAGGGGCATCTGCTAACTTTAAGTTCTCCCTGAGCCACTTTAATCTTTCAACTTCTGCATCATCAGTTACTGAGTCGAATTCAAACAGTCTTAATCCAGCTACTCCCAAGAAAGTAGTCGCTATGGATAATTGAGTTCCGTTCCTAACCTGTGAACCTAAGTATATATACGACCCGAGTCCCAGCACCAAGAAGAAAAGACCTTTCTGCTTGTATTTAATATCGGCATTCTCAAGAAGGAAATACCCACCACCCGGGACAACAGCAGAGTAGAGTAATGCTTTTGTTGGACTTGTATGAATATAATCAACATCCAGTTTCCCGGCCCAAGCTGACTGCGACATAGCAAATACCACCGCAAGACTTAAAACTTTTGCATTGAGTATTTTCGCATTCATTTAGAATCCTTAGTTACTTTATCTAACAAATAAAGAGCAGGCGGATTTTTATCACCTTATGAAGAACAAGGGGTGACAAGGGTTTGGGTGAGGCGGGCCCTCACGGAGGCCGAGGCTTGCGTAAGCGACGAGGCCGAGTGAGGAGGGCGGCCACGGTGTGGCCGACCCGGTGCCCGCCGAATCCAAACCCTTGGCAGGACCCCGATAAAGATCAATACAAATAAAAATCCGCCTGTTACCTTACTAACCTTTCACAGTTTCCGCAATCGCCTCGACTATCGGCTCGTAGCCGGTGCAGCGGCAGAGGTTGCCGGCGATGGCTTCCTTGATATCGTGCGCCGTCGGCTTGGAATTTTTCTCAAGCAGCTCGGTGGCCGAGAGTATCACTCCGGGCGCGCAAAAGCCGCACTGGAAAGCGTTCTTTTTATGGAAGGTTTTCTGCAGCTTCTGCGTCCACGGCCTGCTGTTGGCCCCTTCGAGAGTCACTATCTCGGCCCCGTCGGCCTCCACCGCCAGCGCCAGGCAGGAGCGGATGGTCTTCCCGTTCATCAGCACGGTGCAGGTTCCGCAGTCTCCCCGGTCGCAGCCCACCTTGGGGCTCTTTATGCCGAGCCTGCCGCGCAGCACGTCCAGAAGCACGTCGCTGGGCTCCACCTGCAGGGAGACTTTTTCTCCGTTCAGACTGAATTGGATATTGTGTGGTTTCATGGAATTATGCTCCTAACAGATATTCTTCGTTCCGTACTTCGGGCCTTTCGCGAAAAGGCGGGCCTCCGCCGTTTCAAGCGCGCGGCCGAGCATTATCTGCGTCATATGCAGGCGGTATTCTTTTGAGGAGCGGATATCGCTGATGGGGGAGACTTCCCGCAGGATGGTTTCCTTCGCCCTGGAAACAAGCTTCTCTCCAAGCTTGCCGCCGTGAAGGACAGCCTCGGTTTTGGGACACCGGGCCGGTTTGGGCCCCAGCGCGCAGACAGCCACCCGGTACGTATCGTCCGCGAAAGCAAGAACGGCTATACCGCCCTGCGCCAGGTCCTCTCCGTCGTAGCGGGAAAGCTTCATGTAGCACCCGGCATGCTTCTTGCCGGGCAGCTTAAGCTCGATGGCGGTAACGATCTCTTCCGGCAGCAGGGCGGTTTTTTTAGGGCCGGTGAACCATTCGGAAATAGGGAGGCGGCGCTCTCCTTTCAGGCTGCGGGTCAGAACCTCCGCCTCGTAAACGGCCAGCACGGGGGCGGAGTCGGCCGACGGCACCGCGGAGCAGATGTTCCCGGCCACGGTGGCCCGGTTCCTTACGCCCACCGAAGCCACGGTAAGCGCTGCTTCCCAGAGGAGAGGGAACTTGCTCTTTATCAGCGGGGAAGCGATCAGGTCCGAAAAAGTCACAAGCGCGCCCAGGCGCAGCGTCCCGACCCTCAGCGTGGACCCGGACAGCTCCTTAATCGCTTTTATGTCCACCACTACCTCGGGGCGCGCCAGGTTTTCCTTCAGGTGCACTACCAGGTCGGTCC
>JAJZVJ010000230.1 GCA_021845705.1 bacterium | reverse complement strand
TCCGATCTAAGTCGAAAGCGCTGGAGGCGTTAAGTTTGCCGGGGGAATCGTCCGTGCCGTCTATCCAGTTAGCCACCACCTGGCGGTTCCCGTCGTAAACCTCGCCCACGGTAAAAACGGGGGCCGAAGCGGAATTATAATCCCTGATATGCGAAGGGGCGTAACCCTTCACCATGTCGTAGCGCCAGCCGTCGAAACCTATGCTGCCCTTGAGCCAGCGCATGAAGATCTTGGAATCCTGCTGCACCAGCGGGTTCCTGTGGTCCAGGTCCCGGCAGCCGCTGTCGCCCTGGCCTTCGTCGTAATTCGGGCTCTTGCTGTTGTAGGGGGTGTTGGGCAGGCCGGGCCACTCGTCGTCCTGAGTTACAACCGTACTGGGCCAGTCGGGGCTGGTAAAATCGGCCCAGGCCTTGGTGCCGTTGCGGTGGTTCAGCACCACGTCCGCCAGCACCAGCACGTTGTTGGCGTGCATGGCGCTCACCGCGCGCACCACGTCTTCCTTTTTCCCCCACTGCGAATCCAGGTTATACCACTCGGTCGGGTAATAACTGCCCACGGAGACCGGCGGGAACCAGATAAGGCCGAAACCGGCCCGGCCCACGGCGGAAGCGCTGTCGGCGAGCTTGCCCCACCAGCCATTGGGCAGGTGGAGCCAGTAATTGTCGGCGTACCAGTGGAAACCCTGCAGCATTATCATCGGGTTGGGCCCGGAGTCTATGCGGTGCTGCGTTTTCGGGCTGAAATAGCCGTCGGAGTAAAGCTTCCTGGCAGCCAGCCATTCGGCGCGCGCCGGGTCCAGGCGCGGGGAATCCGCGAGGCGGCCGGAGGAAGGCTCCGGGACCGTAAAGCCGGAGACCCCGGCCTCGTTTTTAAGAATATCTATGGCGGGCGCCGCCCTCAGGGCCGAAAGCCCGGGGACGAGAAGGACTAAAAAGGAATACAACAACCGCGACAGTTTTGCCGGCATTGTTCTCTCCAGACCGATATCTTTACAGATTATATTATATACCCCGCCCCTGAAAAATCCAGTGCCTGAAGGCCCATGCGCCCCAGGGTCTATAGGCTAACAGGAAACAAGGTCCACGCTGAAAGTCTCTTCGTTAAGAACAAGGTTCAGGGACTGCCCGGCAGCCTCGCCGTAAATATAATTGCTCTCTTTCAGGGCGGTGTTCCAGCGGGCGAACTCTTCCCGGCTCCAGGCCCAGACCTCAACCCTCTCGCCTTTATTTATTTCCTTCTTTATGACTTCCCGCAGCCGGCGGCCCCCGTCCGCATCTTCCTTCAGGATGACCAGCCTTCCCTCTTTTATGCGCCGCGCCACCTTTGTAAGCTTGTTTACGGCCACGTTGCCGCACTCTATCCAGACCTTTATTCCGCCTATCCCGTCCGGGACCATAAGGTCCGGCACAAAGCCTATGTCCGAAAGCACCGGGTCGCTGGGGCCGGGCTCGACAGGTTCACCGTCGAAAAAAAGGACAGCCGCCGCCAGGCGCAGGGCCAGGTGCTCGTGGGTCTCCTCGTCGTTGCCCACTATGAGGACGCGGCGCGTGCCGCCGTTTATGTTGAGCTCGCATCTTAAGGTCATTTTATGTTTTCCAGGTAGCCAAGCGCCTCGGCGGCCCGCGCCCCGGCGGGCCCCTTCATCGGCTCAAGCAGGGCGGAGCCGTCCGGGGTTTTTATAACTATCTTATAGGGCTGGCCCAGTTTGCCCGTCAGCACGCCGAAAGTAGCCAGCTCGGCCAGGTCCTCGGCCCAGGACCTGGAGCCGTAAAGAGAAACGAAGCCGCTGCCGGAAAGCCCGGCGTAAAGCTTAGGGGCCTCGCTGATGTCCAGTTTCGGGCCGCCGCCAAGCCCGTAAAAGGTGACCTTGTCGCGCCCGTAAAAACCGGAACGTTCCGAGGGCGTATAGTAATCCTTCCAGGAGCCGAAAACGAAAGCTCCGGAAACGTTCGAGTATGGCAGGTAGTATTCAGGCATCGTTTCGTCGGCGTAGGGAGTTACGCCCCCGGCGAAGTCAAGCCCGTGAGTGCCTTCGTGAAAAAGCGCGTAAAGCAGCCCTTTATACCCCTGGCCCGCGTCCACGCTCACGTCCCAGCCGGCGCGCGGTTTAAAACAGCTTCTTTCCCTTTTCGTTAAAGTTTCCGACAGGCCGGCTTTAAGGGAAGCGGGGTTAAGGGTTATATGGAAATAGACCTTGCCGCCCGGGCCGATAACCCAATTGGTAACCCCGTTACCCATAAACCCTGAAATAAAATCTATCCCCGCGCAGCGGGCTTTAAAAACTCTTTCATACACCGGCGGCAGCAGTTCCAGGTATTTTATAAGCAGGGCTTTGTCGGAGGCCGTGGGAACGTAGGCGGTATAATCGGGCCTTTGGTCCCACGCCCTGTAATTCTCCAGCAGCCCCGCGGTAATAACGGTTATGCGGTCCTCAAGCGGGGAAGCCGGATCGAAAGAATAATATTCAAGCCGGGAAAACGGAAGAAGCGGCAACGCGGGTTTCCGCGCGCAGCCCTGCCCGGCCGCGAGCAGCAGCGCGAAGATAACGGGCAGAAGTTTAAACGTTTTCCTCATTTTTAGGGCTGTCGAAGTAAAGTTTCATTACACAGCGGGCGCAGTCGAATTCAAGCCTGAAATGGCGCCCCTCGGCGTCGTCCATATACAGCGGCTCCACATCCTTCCCTTTTTTGCAAAGCCCCAGCCTGCGGCGCACGCAGAATTTAGTCACCATCAGCGGCTTGCCGGCCAGGTCGGCCCCGGCCTCGGCCGCCGGGCCTATTTCCTTGACGCCGTGCCGCTTATAAAAGCCGGCCGCCAGGGAATTAAGCACGTTGCCGGTATGGTCCAGTTTTTCCTCCGGGAACGGGTATTCGTTAGGCACAAGTTTCGCTTCCTCGCGCGCCGGCGCCCGCGCGGCGGCCTGCTCAAGCGCGGCCAGGGCTTCGCGCCGCAGGTCGTTAAGGGCGGAGACCGGGACAAAATACGGCTTTGAAAGCTTCAGGTCCAGGGCCTCAAGATAAAAATCCGTGTCGCCCAGCTTGGAAAGCTGTTTTTTTATGGTCTCCAGCGCGGCTTCAGGCTTCTCCGCGGGAGTCTTCACCCCGCGCAGCTTCACCGCGGCGGAGGCCCCGCGCTCGTCGGAGGCCTTCAGCTCCAGCCCGCCCTCGTAATCCGAGAATTCAAGCCGCAGCGCGAATTTGCGGCGGGCCCCGTCCCGTTCCACCGAACGGAGGAATTCTTTATCGAGGTTGCGGTAAACTTCGGTGCCGTTATCCATGCCGCGCAGGTTGTCGGCGCGCACGCGCCCGTCCTTGACCCCGTTAACCAGCGAACCGGACAGCGTGCCGTCCTTATCGAAGAACGTTATCCCGTCCCCCGGGTGCAGCCTCCCGGAGTTATGCAGCCTGAAAGAACCGTTCTTGATGTCCGACACCCGCCCGAGCGGTTCGCCCACGAACTTGGGCGTGTCCGGCGAGGCGACGTCCATAGGGTTGCCGTCCAGGAAGTACTCCGTATAGCCGCGGTTGAAAGTCTTGGCCGGGTTCGGTTCGAAAGCCGCGAAGCTTTTCCCGAGCGACGGGCGCAAGAAGCCTTTCTTCGCCATGACCTTGTCCAGTTCGCGGCGGTAGAAAGCGGTGATATTGCGGACATACTCCCTGTCCTTAAGGCGGCCCTCTATCTTGAAGGAAGTTATCCCGGCGTCCACCAGGTTGCCGAGGCGCCGCGACAAGTTCAGGTCCTTAAGGGAAAGCAGGTGCTTGTTGACCGCGAGGGCGTCGCCGTCTTTATCTTTAAGCGTGTATAGCTTGCGGCAGGGCTGGGCGCACTCCCCGCGGTTGCCGCTGCGCCCGCCGAGAGCGCAGCTTAAATAGCACTGCCCGCTGTAACAGACGCAAAGCGCGCCGTGGACGAAGAATTCCAGTTCCACGGTCGTTCCGGCCCTTATGGCCTTTATCTCCTCCAGCGTAAGCTCGCGGGCAAGTATTACGCGCTTGAAGCCCGCTTTCTCAAGGAAAAGGACCTTCTCCGGGGTGGCGTTGTGGGCCTGCGTGCTGGCTATCAAAGGGATGGGCGGCAGGCCGGCCTCTAGCAGGCCCATGTCCTGTATTATAGCCGCGTCCACGCCGGCTTCCCAGAGCCCGTAAACAAGCTTGCGGGCGCGCGGCAGTTCTTCGTCGGTCAGTATGGTGTTCACAGCGGCGTAAACTTTCGCGCGGTATTTATGGGCGTATGAGGCCAGTTTGCCGATATCGGCCAGCGTATTGCCGGCGGCGGTGCGCGCGCCGAAGCGCTCGGCGCCTATATAAACGGCGTCGGCGCCGCAGTTGACGGCGTCCATACCGGCCGCCAGGTCTCTGGCCGGGGAAAGGAGTTCAAGTGTTTTATTGTTCATTTTATATACCGCTTTTGAAAAAACATACGCGACAGGGTGTCATGGGGTCCGTCCCGCGCGCCTTTGCGGAAAGGGGGCCCCGCCGTCAAAGTCAGGCGGGGGGAAAGCACGCAAGGGTTTCCTCTGCCAGGCGCGAGGGATGGCCCCCATGACACCCCCCCTTTACCCTGCGCCCTGTGTGCGGGGCAGGCCCGCGAAATCGGAATCGATCTTGTAATATTTGTAGGTCAGTTTGGCCACTTTAGAGATAAAATTCTTGGCTACCGTATAATTGGGGGCGTTCCCGGTAAGGACAGCTATCACATAATCCCCGCGCGGCGAGAACACAATCCCCACGTCGTGGCACGACTTGCGCAGCAGCCCGGTCTTGTGGCCTATCTCCCAGCCTATCGGCAGCCCTTTGCGCAGGCGGTTATGGCTCTTGTTGTGCTTAAGCACGTCCAGCATGAACTCGCTGGCTTCCTTGCTCACGAGCTGGCCGGCGTAGATCTTCTCCATCAGGGACGCCATCTCGCGCGCGGT
>JAJZVJ010000229.1 GCA_021845705.1 bacterium | reverse complement strand
TCCGATCTGGTCCGGCGCCTGCTCCTACACGGTCTCCGATAACGGCCGGGGGCTGACCCCGGAAGAAGAGCAGGGCAAGATCTGGGAATTTTTCCACCGCCCCGGCCCGCAGGGCGAGGGCGTAGGCCTGACCATCTCGAAGCAAATCATTGAAAAACACGGGGGAAGTATAAAGGCCCTGCGCGCGCAGGGAGGCGGCGCCGCGTTCACCCTGGAATTGCCGGGTCCCGGGGAAGGGAGGAGCTAAGAAACCGCATTGTTTTGTTCTTCCGGTCTCTGCCGCAGCTTGCCCTGCCTTTGCGGGACCGGGTAATCAATAAGAAAAAGAGAGGCCCGCAAAACCCCGGTGCCCGAACTGGTCGAAACGCAGCAAGGTTTCACCGTAGCCGTACCAGTACTGCAGGTAAAGCGCGAAATTCATGCGCGGAAACTGCTGCCGCAATTCAAATTCAAATGAAGGTTTGCGCTTATAGCGGAACAGCGGCGTTCTTATATCCAGCTGGTGGTTCTTTAAAGTCCCTCCCCAGAGGAAGTTCCTTAAACTTACTCCTATTTCGCCAATTCCCATGTAGTCCAGGAAATTAGCCGCGCTTCCCAGGGATCTAAGGTGGGAATTACCGTCCGAATAACCCGAGGCGCGCCAGAGTTTGACATACAGCAGAGCCTTGTCCGCCAGTAAGGAGTTGGATATTTCCAGTTTTTCCTTGGATTCGAAGCCGAACTTCAGCATTATATATTGCCGGTTCCAGCTGCGCGACCCGGCGCCGTCGAGGCCGTCGGATTCGTGCTCCAGGGGGCAGATGATAATGTTGCGCAGCTTGAAACGGCCGATGCTCAGGGCGCTGACCGGGTAATCCAGGAAAAACTCCGGGTTATAATCGCTTTCTTCGAAAGGCATCGAGCTTTGGCCCGCGTTCCAGAGCGATTTCTGCGTATAACCGATATAGGCGGGGAACAAATTGTATTTCAGGACGTACAGGTCCGGCTCCAATATCCTGAACTTCATGCTTATCTGGAACTTCACCTGCGCCCCGCCGTTCCCCGGCCACTGGTCGGCGGAAAAATAATTCACTTTGTGAGCGGAAACAGGCCTGTCCGTTTTTTCCCCGAAGTAAACGCTTTGGGGCGATCCCTGCTGCCGCGGGGCGGACAGCGCGTCTTCAGGAACGTTCACGTCCTCCTGGCGGACGGCCGCGGCCGTATCGGAATGCACCTGGGGTTCGCCCGCCGCGCAATGCGGGGAAAAGAACAGCGCGGCGATATAACAGAAGGTGAATCTTTTCATAAAGTCCGTGACAGCCGCTATTTCGGCAGGATCTTTTCGCGGCAGGCCTCGCCAGTACGGAGGTCTTTGCCGTAGAGTTCTATATACTCCACCTTGGGGCCGAACAGCCTGTCCTTGGCCTGGATGAACATCTTCTCCAGTACTGCCGGCCGGCCGTTGATGGCCATCTCCGCGCGGACCGTCCCGCCGGTCTTTTTCACGGCCAGCGGCAGCCATGAGGCGGTCGCCAGGGTCAGCGTATAGCCGTTCCCGGACGGGTCAGGTTTTACCTTGATGCCGTAAGCCTTCATTTTTTCCAGCCAGTTAAGCTTCTTCCTGCGGCCGTCCTCGGCCAGCAGTACCCAGTAGGCTATCACCGGCTGCGCCGGGTTCAGGTTGCCGTCGCCGGTCAGGTTGGCGTCGTAGTGCACTACGTTGGCGTTCTTGTTCCGCTCTATTATGAACAGGGGCACGGTGTTGTTCAGGGCCGCAGCCGCCGCGGGCGCCGCTTTTTTCCCGGGAACGGCCGCCTTGCCTGAAACCGGGACAGGCGCAGGGGCCAGGGCCGGTTGAGTTCTCTCAAGGCTCTTACAGCCCGCAAAAGACAGCGCCGCCAGAAATGTAATAACGGGAAGCCGGTAAATATATCGTTCCATAGAGTTCCTCGCCGATATAACTCTGCAGCTCCAGGCGGCCTGCAGGAAAGTCCGCCGCGGCCATTGAACCGGACCCGGAGCCGGGTCTTGTAAGCTTGGGATACGATACTCTTTACGCGCGTTTCGCCGCTATACGGAGTTGTACTGTAGCCTCTCGGTAAAAACCGCGGGTGCGCCGCCGGCCCGCCCCGTCCTTACGTAATAATACCTAGTGCACCAGGCATAATTCCCAATAGAAGCCGCTCCGGCACAGGGGCTATACTAAGCTTGATGACGGACGCGCGCGAACATAAAACCGGAACGATCATGCGGCTCTGCCGGGCGTCGGCGCTGGCTTTGCTGGCCGGGTCGCTGGCATACGCCGGCTCGCTTGTAAGTTCCCGGTATACCCTTTCTATCCCCGCGCTGGTCAACGGCAGCGCGGACACGGCTTCGCCGGACTACAAAATAGAGACCGGCACGCTCGGGCAGAGCCTGGCCGGCAGCGCGCAGAGCCCCAATTACCAGAATTCAGGCGGTTTTGCGGACCCGGCGCGGGCGATGTCCCAGCCCCCCGCGGCGGACCTGAGCGACGCCTATGTATATCCCAATCCGTTCAAACCGAACAGTCCCGGCAGGTTTCAGGCCGCGGGAATAACTTTTAAACATCTGCCTGCGGAGGCGACCATAAAAATATTCGAGATAACGGGCAGGCAGGTGGCGGAGCTTCACAAGACCGACAGGACGGTGGATAAATACGAGTGGAGCGCGGTTAACTCCGACGGGCAGAAGCTGGCGAGCGGCGTTTACATTTATTACATTACGTCGCCCGGGGCCGGCAGGGCGAAAGGCAAATTCGCGGTGATAAGATGATGGCGCGAAGAAAACCGAACATATCGGCGCCGCTGGCGGCCGCGGCTCTTATGCTGTGCTGTAATCCGGCTTTCGCGGCCGGCGCGCGCGGTACGAGCGCGTTCCAGTTCCTTCAGCTCGGGGTGGGCGCCCGGCCCTCGGCTATGGGCGAGGTTTTCGCGGGCGTAGCAGGTGATGTGAACGCCGTCTACTGGAACCCCGCCGGACTTGCCGGCATGAAGCGCCGTGAACTATCCCTGACGCACGCGTTGTGGCTCGACGGCATCACCTATTCGAATATAGTGTGCGGACAGCCTGTGAAGGGCGGGACCATAGGCGCGGCGTTAAATGTTCTTAACACCGGCAGCATCCAGAAAGCGGATAACACCGGCCTGCGGCTGGCCGATCAGTACAGCATGTCCGAAGCGATGGGGCTGGTCTCCTATGCCCGCGGGCTGGGGGAGTTCGCCCTGGGCGCTAATTTAAAATTCATCACCTCGCGCATAGAAGAAGAAACCGCGCACGCCTTTGCCGCCGACGTGGGCGCGCTTTACGGCGGTTTCAGGCCGTGGGGCCGGAAACTGAGCGTGGGGTTGGCGGTACAGAACGCAGGAACAAAGGCCAAATACGTGGCCGAAGAGTATTCCCTGCCGGTAATAGTCCGCGCGGGGGGAGCCCTGGAAGCGGTAAAGGGCCTGCTGGTAGTTTCCGACCTGAACTATGTGGAAAAGGATATCAATATCCATGTCGGGGCGGAATACACGCGCGCGTTCGGCGCCTTCGTGGCGGCGGCGAGGGCGGGGTATAAGAACGATACGATAAAAGAACTGGGCGCGCTTTCAGGACTGACGGCGGGCGCGGGGTTGAAATGGAACGACCTGCAGCTTGATTACGCCTGGAATTCTTTTACCGACCTTGGCATCACTCACCGGATATCGCTTGGCGTAAAATTCGGCGGCCCGGCCGTTAAAGCGGAACAGCCTGCCGCAGCTCCGGCGCTGCCGGCGGTCAGTGCGCCGGCCGACGGCGACGCGGACGGGGTGGCGGATCCTTTGGACAAGTGTCCCGGTACTTCCACCGGGACCGTGGTTAACGCGGAAGGCTGCGCGCCGGCTGTATTGCGGAATTGATCGTAAATGCTCGGAGGTAGTCTATGGAACGCGGCATGAAAACATGGATCTTGAACACTGCGCTGTCAGGTTTGCTCCTGATGTTTACAGTTCCGGCGCTGCCCGCGGGGGCGGCTGTTCCGGAATTGATAAATTTCCAGGGTAAACTGGCCGACTCCGTAGGTAAACCCATAACCACCGCGGTTCCTATGGTATTTAAACTTTACCAGGGCGCTACCGGCGGCTCTCCGGTATGGACCGAAACCCAGAGCGTGACCCCGGACATCTACGGGATTTACAGCGTAATGCTGGGAGAGGTTACACCTTTCGATATCAGTTTCTCCACTTCTTATTGGCTGGGAGTAGCGGTGGGCACGGACGTCGAAATGCTGCCGCGTTACAGGATGGTTTCCTCGGCTTACTCTTTATATTCTTTGAACAGCGCCACAGCCGCCTGGGCGGGGGGCGCTGATTGGTCTACAATAACCAATATAGCGGCCGTAACCGCCCAGGGGAACGTCTTTAACGGCGCCAGCCAGCTTTTGCAAATGGGCGCTGACGGGAAACTGCCCGCCGTGGACGGTTCTAATTTAACCGGCCTGCCTACGGCCTTTCTCGCCGACGGCGCCGTAACTACGGCGAAGCTGGCGGCCAACGCGGTGACCGACGCGAAAGTGTCCCTGTCGACCGCCGCGATCGGTTCGGGCAGATTCGGGGACGACCGCGTGGCGGTAAGCACGCAGGCCATTTCCGGCGGCGTTTATAATTCGGCGGGCAAGCTGGTGCAAATGGGCGCTGACGGCTTTCTGCCGGCCTTGAACGGTTCCAACCTCACCGCCCTTACAAAGACTCAGGTGGGCCTGGGCAGCGCGGACAACACCTCCGACGCGGCCAAGCCGGTGTCAACGGCGCAGCAGACGGCGCTTAACCTGAAGGCCAACCTGTCGGGCGCGACATTCACCGGCGCGATCGCCGCCACTAACCTGGCAGGGACCAATACCGGGGACGAGAGCGCCGCTACGATAAAGAGCGCGCTGGGCGCGGCCACCACGTCTAC
>JAJZVJ010000228.1 GCA_021845705.1 bacterium | reverse complement strand
AAAACAGGGTAGAAAAAACTCTTCCGGGAACCCGTTTCTATATTATCTATATAGTCTAATACAAAAAACCGGTTTTTTCAATACCCATGCAGGAAGATTAGGATATACGTCATCAGAGCAGGGCGACCGTGAATGGAACCTTAAATTTCTCTAACAGGAAGGACCGGGCTTCCCCGGCAATATCCGTAAAATCCTCCATATCACGGGAGGAAGAGGCCAGGAAGGAAGCCGAATTGTTTATGACAAGGACGTAACCCGCGGCGGGGACCTCGTCAGGCAGCGAACGCAGGCAGTCCAGCAGCGCGTCCCAGTTGCGCCCGAAATAGCCGGGGAAACGGAAAGCGGCGGCCAGCGCGTCCAGAAGCTCGGCTTTTCCGGGGACGGCCGAGCCGTCTACGGAAGCCACGAAATAAGACGACGGCGGGAACATTTCCTTAATTCCCTCCGCCGTCAGGCCGCGGCCCCTTAAGTCCAGGAACAAACCTTCTTTCCCGGTAAGGGCCATCGGTTCTAGTTAACCACCGTAAGTTCTATGAAATTGGCGTAGTGGTTGGGAGTATAGTAGATCTTCTCGCCGCCGCCGATTATTATCCGCTCCGGGCCGCGCGCGCTCAGCATGGCGCCGGTCATATAGGTCTGGCCGCCGACTACCACGGGGACCGGCCCGTCGCCTGTTTTGCGCCCCGGAACGATAAGCGTGTATTCCTTGTAAAACCCGCGCGGGTGCGCGGGAAGATGGCCTTCTTTATTGGAAAAGGTTGCGCCGTCCTGCGAATAAGGCAGGTGGTTGCCCTGGTAAATGTTCGTAATCAGCTTCATAATTACGCTGACGCGAAGCTGGTCGTCTATCTTCGGGGAGAGGTCGCGGCCGGGAGCCGGGGAAGCCGCTTTGGTATCGGCGGCCGCCTTTTCAGGCAGCGCGGCCGGGGCAGGCAGCTCTACGAGATCGATGTAAGAGGAGCCTCCGAGAAGGTCGTTAAGGGCCGGAGATTTAACGTCGGACGAAGGCGCTCCGGCGAAAACGGGAAGAGAAGGGAACGAGAGGGCGATCACGGCTACGGCTTTCAACCAGATATTCCTGTTCTTAAGCATGTTGACTCCCTTTAGCGGTTATATTTTGCGGCAGTATTACAGCTATATTTTAACAGAGTGTAGATATCCGCCTAGGGCACAAGGGCCCAGTCCGGCATAGGCCTTAGGACCTAAAACGCATACGCAGGCTGGCGGTCATAATGCGCCGGGACAAGGTAAGCCTGTCGAGAAAGCCGCGGTTCCAGGTGGAAATTCCGTGTTTCCTGGGAAGGTTCCTCACGCCGAACCGCACTTCCCGGAAGCCGGCCCTGGCGGCGGTTACGCAGGCGTACAGGTCCAGCAAAAAATCATGCGGCGGATCTTTCCACGCATCAAGCAGCTCCCTGCTGAACAGGGTGGGCTGGCCGCTTATATCCCGGAGCCTGATCCCCATCAGCAGAGTCTCAAAAAGCCCCATCCCCGCCGTAAAAAACCGGTCCGGAGCCGGACGCCCCAGGCGCAAACCCTTGGCGAAAACTTTTTTCCCGCCGGCTTCATCCAGCAGACGGCCGGCCTCGAAAACGGCGGCGGGGTCGAACTGCAGGTCCGCGTGTATCCAGCCGACGTAGCCTCCCGAAGCGGCGGCCAGCCCGCTGAGGATGCCGAAACCGTAGCCGCGGTTCTCCTCCACTTTTACCGCCCTCGCGAATGGGTAGCGCGGGAGAAGCCGCGCGAGCTCCGCGGCGGTGCCGTCCGTGGACCCGTTATCCACCACCACCAGCTCGAAATCCTCCCCCCGGCCGGCCGCGGCGAAAGCTTCCAGCAGCGCCGCGAGGTTCCCCGCCTCGTTGTAGCAGGGCGCCACTACCGAAATACGCGGCCGCGCCGTCAAGCGGCCTCCCCGCGGAACTTTTCCACCTCTTCGGGGGTGCCCAGCGGCACCAGCCCCGGCGCCTGGTCCAGTACGAACCGGCGCCCCGCGGCGATAAGCCTGTTATAAAGCGGCGCCACGTAAAACTCGCCCCTGGTGGTTTCCCCGCCCCGCACGGCTTCGGCGGCGGCCTCGAAAAAATCCCCGGCCCGGCTGAAATGGTAAAAACCGGTGAGCGCGTTGTCCGAGATCTGCTCTTTCTCGGCGGTTTCGGAAACTATCCCGTCCGGGCGTGTCCGGGCGAAACTCCACTTGGGGTCCGCGGCGGAAAGCTTGAAGGAACCTATCACTCCGTCGAGCCTGGCGCCGGGGTCCGAAAGCCTGGCCGCCAGCGAAGGCGAGGCGAACGCGGTGTCGATATTGTAGATGCCGAGGCCCTTCTCCGGCGGGACCAGGCCGCGCAGGCGCAGCACGGTCTCGGCCTGGCCGCGGGTGGGGGCGTCGAGGAATACCGGCTCCCAGCGGCCGCGGAGCGCGGCGCCGAGTTTGGAATCGATGAACCCGGAAAGCCCGTAAAGCTCCTCGTGTTCCTTGAGGGCTATGAAATATATCTTTTCCGCCAGGTCGAGCGGCAGGGAAAAAACGGAATGTTCGAACAGCGTGCGGCCGCCGGCCTCTATCATGTACTTGGGGCCGGCAATGCCCGCTTTAGCGAAACGCTCGCCGCGGCCGGCCATGGCCACGGCATAGTATAGGTCTGACATCAGGCTAACCCCTGGTCGCGGACGGAGCACCGCGCTAGTTCTGTTACGGTACCCGGGCTACAGCAGCTCCGCCACCAGCGCCGCCAGCTGGCTGCGCTCGGTCTTGGTGAAAGTCAGGTGCCCGTAGAGCTTCTGGCCGCGCATCCGGTCCACAATATAGGTAAGGCCGTTCGAAGCTATGTCCAGGTAGGGATTGTCTATCTGGTAAGGGTCCCCGGTCACCACCACCTTGGTGCCCTCGCCGGCGCGCGACAGGATGGTCTTGATCTCGTGCGGCGTCAGGTTCTGCGCGTCGTCCACTATCATGTACTGCTTCGGGAGCGAGCGGCCGCGGATATGGGTCACGGAAGCTATCTCTATCTTCTCGTTCTGAAGCAGGTATTCGAATTTTTCTATGGCGCTGTCCTGGTGGCGCTTGTCCATGGCGAATTCAAGGTTATCGTAGATAGCGCCCATCCAGGTGGAAAGCTTCTCTTCCTTGGTGCCCGGGATGAACCCGATGTCCTTGCCGACGGGAACTATCGGGCGGCAGATGATGAGCTTCCTGTAGACGTTCTCCTCCACGGCCTTCTGCAGTCCGCAGACCAGGGTCATGAGCGTCTTGCCGGTGCCGGCGGCGCCGAGCAGCGTGACCAGTTTTACGGAATCGTCCAGCAGCAGTTCCATGGCGCAGCGCTGTTCCTTGTTCAGGGGGCGTATGCCCCAGGGCGCGGGCTCAGGATTGAGGGCTTTTATCCTGGTCATGTCGGCCGGGTCCACGCGGCCGATCGCGGATTTTTTTGCGTCGCCTTTGGCGCGGAGCACCACGAATTCATTGGGCGACAGGTCTTTTTCCGGGCTGACGATGCTGTGGTCCTTGTAGAACTTGTCCACGTCGGCGCCCGAGACCTCCACCGAGACCAGGCCGGGGTAAAGCTCGTCCACGTTGACTTTGCCCGCCTCGTAATCCTCGGCGCTGAGGCCTACGGCCTCGGCCTTGAGCCTAAGATTGATGTCCTTGGTGACCAGGATGGCGCTGTGCTTCTTCTGCTCGTACCAGTAGGCGGTGTTCAGGATCCGGTTGTCCATCTCGAGCAGCTTGAATTCCTTGGGCAGCACCTGCGTGTGGTCAAGGTCCACGATCAGCGTGCCGCCCGCCTCTGTCTTCACCCCGGTGTTAAGTTTGCCCTTGCTGCGGAATTCGTCCAGTTTGCGCGACACTATGCGCGCGCTTTTGCCGCGCTCATCGGCCGTATGCTTGAAATTATCCAGTTCCTCTATCACGGATATGGGGATCACCACGGTATTATCTTCAAATTTGGTAAAAGAAAGAGGATCGTGTATCAGCACGTTCGTGTCGAGTATGTAGACTTTTTTCATTTTTTTCTCCGTTATTGGCCGCCCCGGCGCCAATTCTCCCGCTGGCGGGTTAAGAGGCCGGCCCGGCCCCGGCAGCGCAACCGTTTGGCGCCCTGTCCCGTAATATCATTATCGCGGCATCAAACCCCGCTAATTTTAGCATAAAAAGCTGAAAAAGCGGTTTTGAGCTGCCGCGGAATTTACAGGAACGCCGAAGCTTGCCGGGCGCAGCCGCAACGCGGGCTATGCCTATCAAGCGGCCATGCCTGTGGCGGTGCCGCATCAGAGGCTATGCCTATCAAGCGGCCATGCCTCTGGCGGTGCCGCATCGGGGGCTATGCCTATCAAGCGGCCATGCCTCTGGCGGTGCCGCATCGGGGGCTATGCCTATCAAGCGGCCAAAAATAGTAAGATATTTATATTATCGGTTCCGCACATATCCCAGCCGGGCCGTACAGTATAATTTTAAGGACACTAATGAAAACAAATCTGCTTCTTATGCTGTTCCTCTCCGTGGCAGTACTCCCTGTTTCCGCGCAGGACCAGGCTCCGGCCGCGCCCCCCCCGCCGGGCGCTACGGTAGGCGCCCCGCCCACCCCCGACCAGCTCAAGGACTGGATAAGCAGCCACGGGCTTTCCCTGCCCGCCGCAGGAGCGCAGGCGCTGCCCGGCATGACCCCGACAGGCGGCACCGCGGCCGAGCCGGCGCTCCCGGCGGAAGATCCCGAAGGCAGCGGGCCCTGGGAAGTGGCGGAAACCGCCGCCAGGGGCCAGGTGAACGTTAAAGCAAAAGCTATCATAAACGCCGGCAAAGCCAGGAAGGGCCGGCTTTATCACAAAGATTTCGTGAGCCAGGACATAGAGAGCATCCTCGCCCTTGGAAGCATAGATAAAGTTTCGGTGGACATAGAGCAGCTGCCGGACCGCCATGTCTCCTCCAAACTCGCC
>JAJZVJ010000227.1 GCA_021845705.1 bacterium | reverse complement strand
GGTCATAGAGGTGCTTAAAGCCAGGCTGAAAATGGAAACGAGGGGGCTGTTGTTCGACGGTTTCCCCCGGACCGTGGACCAGGCGGAAGGGCTGGATAACTGGTTTTCCGGAAGCGGGCAGTGCATAGACGCCGTGGTCTTTATAAATGTGTCGGAGGTCGAAGTGGCCAGGCGCCTTGGCGCCAGGCGCACCTGTTCCGGCTGCGGCAGGATCTACAATACCATAACGACCCCGCCTGCGAAGGAAAATATCTGCGACGCCTGCGGAAAGCCGCTGCTGATACGCGAGGACGACAAGCCCGAAGTCGTCGCGAGGCGCATACAGGTTTACAAGGACCAGACGGAGCCGCTGCTGGCCTATTATCGCTCCATAGGGAATTTTTACGAGGCCGACGGCGGTCTCGCTCCGGAGGCGGTGGCGGAAAAGATCTCCGCGCTGCTGAAACATTAAGTCGTGATAGAAATTAAAACCCCGGCTGAAATTGAAAGCATGCGCAAGGCCTCCCGGGTGGTTGCGGCGGTCCTTCTTCAGCTGAAGTCCCGGGTTAAACCGGGAGTTTCTACCGCTGAACTTGACAGCTTCGCGGAGAAGAGCGTCCGTGAAATGGGAGCTGTTCCCGCTTTTCTCGGTTACCGCGGCTATCCCGCCACGCTCTGTGTTTCCCTTAACGAGGAGATAGTGCACGGGATACCGAGCCCGAAACGGATTATCCGGGAAGGCGACATAGTAAGCCTGGACATGGGCGCCGTTTACGAAGGTTTTTACGGGGACGCCGCGGTTACCGTAGCGGCCGGCGGCATCTCCGGCGCCGCGCGGCGGCTGATGGACGTTACCGCCCGCTCCCTGGAACTGGCGCTGGGTGCGGTCAAGGCCGGGGCCAGGCTGGGGGACGTGTCCCACGCGGTGGAGAAATACGCGCTCGAGAACGGCATGTCGGTGGTCAGGGAATTTACGGGCCACGGGATAGGCAGGCACCTCCATGAGGAACCCTCTATCCCCAATTTCGGGAAGCCGGGTACCGGGCCTGTGCTTAAGGCCGGCATGACCCTGGCCATAGAACCGATGCTCTGCCTGGGCAGGGCCGAAGTGGTGGTAAAGAACGACGGTTGGACGGCGGTTTCCGCGGACGGCAGCCTGGCGGCGCACTACGAGCACACGGTGGCCGTGACCGAGGAGGGCTGCGAGATACTTAGCGTTGTCGCTAACGGATGAGGCCGATATTTAGTATAATATATAAATATGTCAGAAAACAGCGAAAAAATAGAGATCGAGGGCATAGTAAAGGAGTCCCTCCCGAACGCCACTTTTAAAGTAGAAATAGCCCCGGGTAAGACGATACTCGGCATCATCTCCGGGAAGATGCGCATTCACCATATAAAGATACTGCCGGGTGATAAAGTTAAAATGGAACTGTCTCCGTACGATCTAAGCAAGGGCCGGATAGTGTACAGGGAAAAGTAAGGCCGGCCCGGGGCGCGGTCCCGGGAATAAAAAGACATAATCAAAAGTTCAGAGGTGCTTCAATGAAAGTAAGAGCGAGCGTTAAGAAAATTTGCGTAAAGTGCATGATAGTCAAGCGCAAGGGCGTGGTGCGCGTGATCTGCTCCGACCCGCGCCACAAACAGCGCCAGGGATGATTTACGGCGGAGAGCCGAAGAACTTAAAGCGTGAAGTTCCGAAAACTCTTTGCCAGGATATAAAAAAACTTCAGAGCTTCAGGACTGAATTCAAGGAGAAAGTATGGCACGTATAGCAGGTGTGGACTTACCCAAAGATAAAAAAATCAGCATCGCCCTCTCTTATGTTTTCGGGATAGGGCGCCCGATGGCCAAAAAGATACTTGAAGGCCTCAAGAACCAGATCGACCCTGACCTCAGGGTGAGGGACCTTACCGAGGACCAGGTGGGTCTGCTTAACTCCTTCATTTCGAAGGAGTACAAGGTGGAGGGCGAACTCCGCAGGGAGATCACCGCCAACCTGAAGCGCTATGTGGAAATTAACAGCTACCGCGGCTACAGGCACCGCAGGAACCTGCCTACGCGCGGACAGCGCACGCGGACCAACGCCCGCACCCGCCGCGGCAGGAGACGGACGGTCGGAGCGTCGACCAAGGCGGCCGCAGCGGCGCCGAAGGCGTAACCCGGCCCGCCCCTACGGGCGGAGCGCAGGCCGTAGAAAATACACGGAGGATGATTTAAAAATATGGCAGACGAAACTAAAAAGCAGCAGCCGCAGGACGCGGCCAAGAAGCCCGAGCAGAAACCGCAGCCCAAGCGCCGCTACCGCACGGTGGCGTTCGCCCGCGTCTACGTGAACTGCTCGTTCAACAATACGATGATAACCTTTACCGACGAGAAAGGCGGCGTTATCGCCTGGTCCACCTCCGGCGGGAACGGTTTCCGTGGGACCAAGAAAGGCACCCCGTTCGCCGCGCAGATAACGGCCGCCAAGGCTTCGGCCAAGGCCGCCGACTACGGCGTGAGGCAGGCCATGATCTTCGTAAGCGGCCCCGGCCCGGGCCGCGAGACCGCCATACGCGCGGTGGCCCAGAGCGGGATACACGTGGTTTCCATCAAGGACATCACCCCTATCCCGCACAACGGCTGCAGGCCGCCCAAGGCGCGCAGAGTATAAGATGATATTAGGACCGGGAACCGCCCGGTCCAAGCGATAACCAAGGAGACTTTTAATGTCGAGATATACCGGACCCAGCTGTAAGAAATGCGTAAAGGTGAGCCAGAAGATGTTCCTCAAGGGAACCAAGTGTCATACCAACTGCCTCGTGGACCGCGCTCAGAAAGCCGAAAAGGAAAAGCGCTTCTCCACCGGCAAACGGCCTACCAAGATGTCGGATTACGGCAAACACCTGCGCGAAAAGCAGATAGCCCGCCTTACGGCCCAGGTGACGGAAGCCCAGTTCAAGCGCTTCTTCGCCAAGGCTTCCAAGGATAAAGGCCAGACCGGCGTGGCGCTGCTGCGCTTCCTGGAAGTACGGCTGGACAACGTCGTGAGGCGCCTCGGCTTCGCGGTGTCGCTCAAGGCGGCCCGCCAACTGGTCAACCACGGCCATATCATGGTCAACGGCCGCCTGCTCGACATACCTTCCGCCATGCTGAAGCCCGGCGACGAGGTTACGATAAACCCGAAGACGGCGGAAACCGTGCTGGTCAAGCAGGGTCTGGAGCACGCCGAGAAAACCACCCAGCGCCCCAGTTTCCTGTCGTGGGACGCCGGTTCCAAAAAAGGCAAGCTCGTGCGCTGGCCCGACCGCGCGGAGTCAAGCATCTCCGTGGACGAGCAGCTCATCGTTGAATTCTATTCCAAGTAAGCGAGGTTATAAATGGCAACTTTCTCAAAACAGCTGGTTATTCCCGAAGCCCTCAGTATCGACGACAAGTCGAAGACGGACAACTACTCCAAGTTCACCGCCGAGCCTTACGAGAAAGGCTATGGTCATACCATAGGCAATTCTCTCCGGCGCATCCTGCTCTCCAGCCTTGAAGGCGCGGCCGTCGTAGCAGTCCGCATAAAGGGCGCGAAGCACGAGTATTCCGCCGTCAACGGCGTGCAGGAGGACGTGGTGAACATAGTGCTTAACCTGAAGCGGCTCCGCGTCCGCCTCGTCGGAGACGGCCCCGAGACCGTCCTGATCTCGGTAAAGGGGAAGAAGGAAGTGAAGGCTTCCGACATCCGCGAGAACTCCAACGTGCAGATCATCAATAAGGACCTTGTGATCGCCCACGTGGAATCCGGCGCCGAGTTCGAAGCCGAGCTCGAAATAGCCCGCGGTTCCGGCTACCTCACTTCCGACGAGATCCGCGCGCGCATGAACCTTCCGATGGAATTCATCCCGATGGACGCTATTTTCTCCCCTATCCAGAAAGTGCATTACACCGTGGAGAACGCCCGCGTGGGACAGCGCACCGACTACGACAAGCTTGTGCTCGAGGTCTGGACCGACGGGACGATGACCCCGAAGGACGCCGTTAACGACACCGCGGCCCTCCTCAGGCGCTCCATTATGCCGTTCCTCCCCGCGGAAGAAGCCGCCAAGGAACCCGCCAAGGCCGAAGAGGCCAAGAAAGAAGGCTCCGGCGAAATGTCCGGGAAGCTGGACCAGGGCGTGGAGATGATAGAGCTTTCCTCCCGCGCCTCCAACTGCCTAAAGGTCGCCGGCATCCGCACTATCGGCGAGCTCGTCAGGAAATCGGAAGACGACCTCCTGGCCGTAAAGAACTTCGGGCAGAAGTCCCTGGATGAGATCAAGGAAAAGCTGAAGGAAATGGGCCTTGACCTCGGAATGAAGATAGACTGAAATATATCCGTTAAGGAACCCTTATGATAAACAACCTGGGCGCCAGAAAACTTTCAAGGACCGGTTCTCACCGCCGGGCCATGTTCTCCAACATGGCCACGAGCCTTCTGCTTCACGAGCATGTGGAAACCACCCTCCCGAAAGCGAAAGAGCTCCGCCGCGTGGTGGAGCGGGTGATAGCCGACGCGAAGAACAACCGCCGCATAGAAGTGCGCCGCGTTATCAAGGACAAAGTCGTGTACCACAAAGTGTTCGACGTGTTGGCCCCCCGCTATAAAGAGCGCGACGGCGGCTTTACCCGCATACTTAAACTGGGAGCCCGCAGGGGCGACGCCGCCGAAGCGGCGCTGGTGAAGCTGGTCTAAACAGGATCCTAATGGGAATGTTCGATTACTTTTTCAGCCTGTTCTCAAACGATATCGGCATAGATCTAGGCACCGCGAATACCCTTGTCTACGTTAAAGGCAAGGGTATCGTCCTGCGTGAACCCTCCGTTGTCGCCATAGACAAGAACCGGCGGAAAGTACTGGCGGTCGGCGCCGAAGCCAAGCTGATGCTCGGGCGCACCCCGTCCAACATCGTGGCCGTGCGCCCGCTCAGGAACGGCGTGATAGCGGACTTCGAACTTACCCAGGAGCTCATAA
>JAJZVJ010000004.1 GCA_021845705.1 bacterium | reverse complement strand
ATCTCAAGGAAAGCCTGCCCATAGCCAAAGAGACCCTTGAAAAAGCCGCGCAGTCGCTGGAACTTTTCCGCCCTTTATACCGCCAGGGCCGCCAGAGCGTGCTGGAAGTCCTGCGCGCCCAGGCCTCCGTGCTCCAGGCCGAAGCCTCTTACTACGAGACCCTTTATAAGCTGAACCTCTACCACGCCCAGCTGCTGCTGGCCTCGGAAACGCTGGACGCGGCGGCCATAAAAGAAATGTCGGAGAAGCTGGGAAGCGCGGAGAAAATATAAAGTTTCGAGGCCAACCACGCCAAATGGGCCCGTCAAGGGTATGGGCCCGTCGGGCACGGGGTCGGGGCACACCGTGCCCGCCCCTCCTCTCTCGGCCTTCGCGCTTACGTAAGCTCAGGCCTCCGAGAGGGCCCGCCGAACCCATACCCTTGGCGGGCCGCGAGCGCCCGACGGGCCCGTACCCTCGCCAGGCCCCCGACCAAGCTTCTCGCGCTTAAACATAAAGATTTCTAACAAGTTCGGAGGAAACAATGCACAATCAGACGGAAAAAAAATACGGAATGGCCGGGCGCATAGCGGGAGCTTTCATAAACTCCCGCCTGACGCCCATCCTCATCATCACCTTTATCCTTTTGGGCGTCTTCTCCACCTTCAAGCTCCCGCGCGAAGAAGAACCCCAGATAAACGTCCCCATGTTCGACATCATGGTCCCCTTCTACGGCGCCTCGCCCAAGGAAATAGAAAAACACCTGGTGGAAGTGGGCGAACGCAAGCTCTGGGAAATTCCCGGGGTGGAATACATCTACTCCATAGCCCAGCCCAACTTCGCAATGTTCACCGTCCGCTTCAAGGTGGGCACCACCCCCGAGGAAGCCGCCAACCTGGTGTACACCAAGACCCTGGACAACAAAGACATTTTCCCGCGCGGCTCCGGAGAACCGCTCATAAAATTCCGCGCCATAGACGACGTGCCCGTCCTGGCCCTCACCCTCTGGGGCGAAGGCAAGGACGATTATGTCCTGCGCCGCGCGGCCGCCCGCATACGCACCGAGCTTAACGCCGTCCCCAATGTTTCCGAAACCCGCATTATCGGCGGCCACAAGCGCCAGTTCATAGTGCACTTCGACCCCGCGGCCTTGGCCCGGCACCGCCTCACCCCGCTCATGCTCGCCGGCATAATAAAAATGTCCAACGCCAGCCTCCCCGCCGGGCATTACAACCAGGGCGACACCAAGCTCCTGGCCGAGACCGACGCCTTCATCCACAGCGCCGACGACCTGAAGAACATCATTATCGGGGTTTACGACGGGCACCCCGTCAGGCTCTCCGACGTAGCCCAGGTAATGGACGGGCCGGACGAGGACGAGCACTCGGTGACCATGCTGCAGGGACCGGCCTCACAGGTCAAAGGAGCCGCCACGCACCAGGCGGTAACGCTCTCCGTGGCCAAGCGCCGCGGCGCCAACGCCACCGAGGTGGCCCGCGCCGTGCTGGCCAAGGTGGAAGCCATGAAGGGGCATGAGATCCCCGACGGAATTAATATCACCGTCACCCGCAATTACGGCGAGACCGCCAAGGCCAAATCCGACGAGCTTATCTACCATATGCTGCTCGCCACCCTTTCGGTAACGCTGCTTATAGCGCTTACCCTGGGCCTGCGCGAGGCGGCCGTGGTGCTGGTGGCCATCCCGGTAACGCTCGCCCTTACCATGCTGGTCTATTACCTCTACGGCTACACGCTCAACCGCATAACGCTGTTCGCGCTGATCTTCTCCATCGGCATTCTGGTGGACGACGCTATAGTAGTGGTGGAGAACATAAACCGCCACTGCGTGCTGAACCGGAAAAATTCCCTGTACCGCAACATCCTCAACGCGGTGGACGAGGTGGGCAACCCGACGATACTCGCCACCTGGACGGTCATCGCCTCCATACTCCCCATGGCCTTCGTCAGCGGCATGATGGGCCCCTACATGCGCCCCATCCCCATAGGCGCCTCGGTGGCCATGGTGATCTCGCTCGGAGTGGCTTTCGCCTTCACGCCGTGGCTTTACGCCGGGGTGGTGCGGCGCTGGCCTTTAAAGCATTGCGAGAACGCGCGGGAAAGCCTGCTGGACCGCCTTTACCGGCGCCTGATGGCCAAGCTTATCTACGAACCGGCCGCCGGGAAAAAGTTCATGCTTTTCACTTCGGCGCTGCTGGCCGCGGTGCTCGCCATGGTCGGCTTCAGGCTGGTCATTTTCAAGACGCTCCCGTTCGACAACAAGAACGAGTTCCAGATAATAATCAACATGCCGGAGAGCTCCTCGCTCGCCAGGACGCAGCGCGCGGCCGGCGAGATGGCTAAATACATGGCTTCCGTGCCGGAAGTAAGGGACCTGCAGGTTTACGCCGGGACTTCCGCGCCCTATAACTTCAACGGCCTTGTGCGCCATTATTTCCTGCGCCAGGAGCCTTACCAGGCCGATATCCAGGTAAACCTGTCCGACAAAGACGCGCGCAAGCGCCAGAGCCACGCTATCGCCGTGGCCTGCCGCCCGCATCTTAAAGAGATAGCCGACAGCTACGGCGCGCGCCTGCAGGTGGCCGAAGTGCCCCCCGGCCCCCCGGTAATGGCCACCATGCTGATAGAGGTCTTCGACCCCAACCCGAAGAACCAGATAGCGCTGGCCGAAGAAATAAAGAACATCCTGCGCAAGACCGACGGCATAGTGGACGTGGACTCCTATATCCCGGAGAGCCAGCCCATAACCCGGCTGATGGTGGACCGGCAGAAAGCCACCCTCAACGGCGTGCCCGCCTCCGAGATAGTGCAGACCGCGGCGCTGTCCCTGTCCGGGTCGGACATTGACTCCGCCCATGTCGAGGACGAGGACGAGGCGGTGGACATACGCCTGCGCCTGGCCCCGGAGAAGCGCCGCCGCCTTGAAACGCTTAAGGAGATAAAATTCTTCTCCCCCAACGGCACGGCCATCCCCATGGCCAGCTTCGTGACGGCGGAGAACGGCCTGGAGAACCAGCCCATCTACCGCAAGAACCTGGAGCGCGTGGCTTACGTTACGGCCGATATCGCCGGTGGGACCGAAAGCCCGGTCTACGCGGTGCTCGACCTGAAAGCCAAAATAGACGCGCTTTCGAAGGCGCGCGGGACCGAGATAAAGCAGTACTTCACCCGCCAGCCGGTGAACGCCTCGGAAACGGCCATAAAATGGGATGGCGAATGGCAGATCACCTACGAGGTCTTCCGGGACCTGGGGCTCGCCTTCGCAATGGTGCTGGTGCTGATCTACATCCTGGTAGTGGCGTGGTTCGAGGACTTCCTGACGCCGCTCATAATCATGGCCGCCATCCCGATGGCGCTGATCGGCATTATCCCCGCGCATTGGGCCATGGGCGCCTTCTTCACCGCCACGTCCATGATAGGCTTCATAGCCTCGGCGGGCATAGTGGTCCGCAACTCCATCATTCTGGTGGACTTTATAAACCTGAAGATCAAGGACGGGATGCCGCTGGCCGAAGCGGTCATAGAGGCCGGCGTGGTGCGTTTCCGGCCGATGCTGCTTACCGCGCTGGCCGTAATAGTCGGCGCCGGGGTTATATTGTTCGACCCCATCTTCCAGGGCCTGGCCATCTCGCTTATAGCCGGCCAGATAGCGGCCACGCTTTTGTCCCGCGTGGCGGTGCCCGTGCTTTACTACATGGCCTTCAAGAACAAACTGAAAGACGCCCACCTGCGCAAACACGAAAACAAGCCGGGGGCGCTTACCGACGAACTGCTGGGCTACACCGGAGAGTAGTTATTCAAGGAGGAAAAATGAAGATCAACGACGCGTTAAGGTTATTGGCGGGGTCCATCGTACTGCTCAGCGCCGGGCTGGCCGTTTACGTGGACAGGAACTTCCTGTGGCTTACGGCTTTCGTGGGAGCCAACCTGCTGCAGTCGGCTTTCACCAAATGGTGCCCGGCTATCTGGTTCTTCAGGAAGATAGGGCTGCAGGAGTGTTGAAGAGGCGGAGGACGACGGGCTATGAAAACTACCGGAATTCTACTTTCGGCCCTGCTGACCACGGCGTTCATGTTCATGGGAAAAGAGCGGAACCAGGATTTTTACCTGGCCGCTCTCGCCACGGGCTGGGTCTTTTTCCGCCTGACCATAGGCAACGACTGCCCGATAGTCCTGCTTATGGACAAATTCGGCGCCGGCGGCCGGAGCTGCCCGGCGGATCATAAAAAATAAAGAGGCGCGGGTCCGCTTTTTCCGCCGCCTCCCCGGCCCTGCCGGAACCCGCCTTTAATTCCGGCCTAGGTTTATGTAGAATGTTTGCCTGGGTTGAAGTCCCGGGCAAAGCCTTGCCCGCGGACCGCGGAAATTAAAGGGGGTCGCATGAAAACTACCGAAAAGGTGATAGGCGCCGGTCTCGGCGCGGCGGCACTGGCCGCCATAGGGGCGTATTTCCTCACGGGGAAGAAAGGCACGCAGAACCGCGAGGCGGTGCGCGGCTGGATGCTGAAAATGAAAGGCGAGGTGCTGGAAAAAGTGGAGGACCTCAAAAAACTCGACGAGGAAGACTACTACCGCATCGTTGACGAGGCGGCGGCGCGTTACGCCCGTCTTGAAAAAGTGAGCGCCGCGGAACTAAAGGTCCTGACGAAAGACCTGAAAAACGCCTGGGAACATATCCGCGCTGAACTGCGCTGAAACAAAGGCAAGCCGGATAAGCCGTCTCGCCGGGAACGGGGCGTCTGCGCCCGTTCCCGGTTCTTTACAATAGCGCTTCGGCGGCGAAGGCCTTTACGTCCTCCATGAAGCCGCCCCAGGCGTTGACAGGCAGATACCCGTCCCTTTTTGAGATAACGATATAGCCAGGGGCACCCTGCACCCTCAGCCCGAGATTGCGCTCGAACCACGCGGCGCGCTGCGGGGTAAAGAACAGCCGCACGGCGGCTTCGTCGGGCCCGGTCAGCCTGTATTTATCGGAGAACAAAGGGAAAGCCGGGAGGTCTATGTCCTTAAAACCCACAGCTTCGCCTATTTTGTAGATGAACGATTCGGGCTTAAGTTCGAAACAAGGCACCGGGGAGCCGGAACACTCTACCAGGGCCAGCGTGAAATTATGCACGTGGCTGTTCTTGCCGCCGCTGGTAACATAGCGGTAATCGAAAAAGCTTATTACCCCCGAACGGGCCTGCGTTTTAACCAGGTTGGCCGCTTTCCGGGAATGCCCGAGCCTGAAGATCCCCAGCCCGGCGGCTTCCAGGACGTTCACGTCCGGGCCGGCGGCGGAATAAGGCAGCCCCGCCGAAACCGCCAGCTGCTCTACGTCCTTGCCCCTCTTCCAGCTGAAATAATACGCCAAAGCGGCCCCGGCCGCCGCGATACTTATAATTATCCCTAAAGGGTGCGCGTGAAAAATTTCCATCTTCCCCCCCTGTTTTTGCCACACCGTGGCGGTAAGGAAAAGCTTTCCGCCGGGCCGTGCGGTCCCTAGTTCCCGCCGGTATTATTCAGGTCGAGGCTGTTGTGCTCGTCTTTGGCCGTAGTCTCAAAAAGCGCTTTGGCGGCTTTTGCCTCTTTTACGTGCCCGACGGTAGTTTTAAGATAGTTGCCGGGAGCGGTCAGCGGGTTCTGGCTAAAGACCGGCGCCGTGGAAACCGCCGCCTGGGCCGGCGGTTCGGCTTTCGGCACCGGCACGGTTTCCGGCTGCTTTTTTTTGCAGGCGGCCAGAACCGCGATAAAAGCAAAGAACGCCGCTATTGTTACATTCTTCATTGCTCCCCCCCGGCGGCAGCCTGGATCCTGGCGATGCTCTCCGCTATCTGCACGGAATTAAGCGCAGCGCCTTTATACAGGTTGTCCGAAACTATCCAAAGCTGGAATTCATTGGCAGCTGTCCTGGCCCGGCGCAGGCGGCCCGCGTAGACTATCTCCGTTCTCTGGCCGTTCTCGAGAGGGGTCGGGTAAGCTTCCGCCTTCCGGAAGAACTTCAGGCCGCGGGTGCGCCCTAGCACCTTTCCGAGCGCGGCTTCCGTGCAGGGCGCGGCGACCTTGAACCAGACCGAAAGAGAATGGCCGCGCAGGACCGGGACCCGGACCGCGGTAGTGCTGATCTTTATTTTTTTATCGCCCCAGATCTTCTTAAGCTCGGCCTCCACCTTGTTCTCCTCGCCTGAATGGCCGGCGGAGTCGAAGTCCCCCACCTGGGGAAAAAGGTTGAAAGCGATAGGGCGCGGGAATTTCCCCTTCCTGCCCCCGGGCACCGCGCCTTTCCTGAAATAAGTTCTCAGTTCCTCTTCCAGTTCGCCCATCGCCGCCTTGCCGGCCCCTGAGACGGCCTGGTAGGTGGCCAGCCGCAGCTCCGTAATACGGAACTTGCGGTGTATCCCGGCCAGCGCCACGGCAGCGCCGGTAAGCGTGCAGTTGGGCCCGGCGATAAGTTTTACGGAAGGCTTCAGCTCCGCGCCGTTCACTTCGGGGATGACCAACGGCACCCCCTGGGCCAGCCTGAAGCGCGAGGAATCGTCAATGCACCAGGTCCCGGCCGCGGCAAGGCGCGGCGCGAACTTTTCGGCCACCTCGTCGGTGGAAACAAAAAATACCAGGTCCGCTTTCCGGAGCGCGGCCAGCGACGGGGCCGCGCAGGCGTATTTTTTACCGCGGAAGGTAACGGCGGCCGGCTTTCTGCCCGAATTGAACGGGTAGAACTCCCCGACGGGGAAACGCCGGCTTTCGAGCAAACCGAGAAGCTCCCCGCCCACCATGCCCGAAGCGCCCACCACCGCGACGTTAAATTTTTTCATAGGCTATTGTTCGCTATCCTTCTGCTCCTCCCCCGGGGCAGGGGCAGGAGCAGGGGCCGCGGCAGCTGCGGACATCGCCGGCACCGTGATCTCTTTGGAATACCCGGTGTTTTCCAGGTTATCCACGGCGGCCGCGCGCAGGTAGAACATGTTCTTAGAGATGGCGTCCCTCGCGAAAGTCCAGGAATAGGGAGCCCTGAAAAAGTAAGGCGTAACCCGCTGCCAGTCGAACTTGTCGTAGGAAACCTCCAGCCAGGCGGCGCGGATATCTTCGCCTATGGCCGCGAAAGAGGCGCTCAGCTCGTCCGGGGAAAGTTCGGCGGAAAAACCTTTTATATAGACCTTGTATTCGTTGGGCGGCACCAGCTTGATGGCCATGGCCGGCTTCATGCCGGAAATAGGCGTTTCCAGCGCCCCTTCCCCGTACGGGGCGCTCCCTTTTATCGAGCGGTTCAGCCAGACGTCCTCGTCGTCGTCGCCGCTCATGGCGGCGGAGATGACGGGCGAGCTGGAAGCCGAGGTGAAATACCGGGAGGAAGACCAGAGGGCCAGGTAGTTATCCTTTTCGGAGGAGACGCGGGAGAGGGGGATCTCGGCCCAGACCCAGCGCGCGGAGTCCACCCCGTCGAGAGAATCGTTGGGCAGCGGCTCGCGGGGCAGGTCCGCCGCGTCCACGAGGAAATAGGTATGGTCGGAACTGAAGGAGGGCGCCTGGTTCAGCGCCATGTAGATCTTGCCGGGGATAGGCTCGGTGTCCCAGGAGGCCGGCCAGGACATTATTTTGGAGCGGCCGAGCTTCGCGCCGAGGAAAGCCTTGGAGTAGCCGGCAGTGGGGATCGGCGGCAGCTTGATGATCCAGCAGTTATTAAAGCCCACGTACCAGTCCGCGTTGAACCCGCCGTCGCCGTAAAGATAATATTTCCCGATATTGTTTTCCGGGGCGAAGTAGGCGGGGACCGGGGACCTGGCCGAAAAGACCGGCCCCCTGGCGGAGTCAGGGGCGGGTTCCTGGGCGCCGGCGGCGCACAGGCACGCGGCCAGGAGGGCCGCCGCCAGCGGCCAGCGCGTTCCTTTTATTATCCTGGCAGTTTTTTTAGTGTTGGTCACAGGCATATCCGCCCCGGGTACCGGCCCGGGCCGCGCCCGCCGGAGGATTTGTGTTACCTTTTTAAAATATGTGTCACACGTTCCAGGTCATCCAGCGAGAAGTACTGTATGATTATTTTACCATTCTGCGGGCCGGGCCCGGGACACACTTCCACTTTTGTCCCGAGTATTTTTTCAAGAGAGGATTCCAGCTCCGCCACTTCCGGCGTGCGGCGCGACCCCGCGCGGGGCGCTTTTTGCGCGCGCGGCCTGGCCGTGTGGAAGCCCTGCGCGAAACTTTCCACGTCGCGGACGGAAAGCTTCTCCGCCATGATCCGCTGGTAGAATTCCCGGCGCTTGTCGGAATCGGGGATGGAAATAAGGGCGCGGGCGTGCCCCTCGCTTATAACGCCGGCCTGGATGCCCTGCCGGATATCTTCGTCGAGCTCAAGCAGGCGCAGGGTATTGGAGACCGCGCCGCGCGATTTGCCGACCTCTTTTGCTATATCCGCCTGGGAGACCCCGAATTTATCCATCAGCTGCCTGTAGGCCAGCGCCGTATCCACGGCGTTAAGGTCCTCGCGCTGGATGTTCTCCATAAGCGAAAGGCCCAGCTTCTGCTCATCGTCCAGGTTCTTTTTTACGATAGCGTCTATTTCGGTCAGCCCGGCCAGTTTGGAGGCGCGCAGGCGGCGCTCGCCGGCTATAAGTTCGTAGTGGTCCTCGCCGCTGTCTTTCCAGACGGAAATAGGCTGCAGCAGCCCCCGCTCCTTGATAGAACCGGACAGCTCGGCCAGCGAAGCCTCGTCAAAATTGCGGCGGGGCTGGTAACGGTTAGGGCGAATTTTGTCCACAGGTATTTTCTGAACCATATCCCCCGAAATATCGTTATTCTGAACTTTGGTTATCAGCGAGTCTATTCCTCTTCCTAAAGCCTTTCTCATATATTCTCCTTAAAATTCAAACACTTTTTAAAAGTCGGGGATCGTTTATTCAACTCAGCCGCCAAGATCGTACTCCAGCTCGGCTTCCTCGTTAACGCAGAGATCGGAGTCTTTATGCACGGAAATATCTACTCCGCGGCGCTCCAGGAACTCCAGGGTAAGCTCTTTATAGGCCAAGGCCCCGCGGGAGCTGGGGTCGTAAACAAAGATGGGCTGCCCGAAACTAGGAGCTTCCGCCAGGCGGACATTACGCGGAATGACGGTTTTATAAAGCTTATCACCATAGTATTTGCCAATTTCCCCCCTTACCTGGTTGGCCAGGTTTATGCGGGAATCGTACATGGTTATAACGCCGCCGTCTATTTTAAGCCCGGGATTGATCGCCTGGCGTATTTTTTCAACGGTGTTCATAAAATAGGCCAACCCCTCCATCGCGTAGTATTCGCATTGAACCGGGGTAAGTACCGAATTAGAAGCGTTCAAAGCGTTAACGGTAAGCAAGCCAAGGGAAGGAGGACAATCTATAATTATAAATTTATACATATCCTTAACCTTCTCCAAAGAGCGTTTAAGGACCGATTCCCTTGAAAATTCGCTTACTAATTCTATTTCCGCCCCGGCCAGGTTATGGCTGGTAGGCACGATATCAAGCCAATCCACGGAAGTCTGGTGGATAGCGGACTCGACGGGGGCTTTCCCGCACAGCACGTCGTAAATATTCTTATTGCTCTTTGTTATGTCTACGCCGAGCCCGGAGGTGGAATTGCTCTGCGGGTCGAAATCTATAAGGAGTGTCTCATAATCAAAAGCCGCAAGCGCAACGGCGAGGTTTATCGCCGTGGTGGTTTTTCCCACCCCGCCCTTCTGGTTCGCTATCGAAACTATTTCAGCCATATTAACTCCTTCCCAAGATGCACTTGTTTTCACGTGAAAACATCAGCACTTAACCTGAAAATTGCAGTTGCAATTTTCCGCCCGTATAACGGGCGCCCTTCGGGAGGTATACACCTCGTCGGGCCGGGCGCGCATGGCGCTGGGCCCTCCGCCCGCTTCGCGGGGAATCCTGCAGAATATCTCTGTTCCCTGATCCTTCGAATGAGATCTATCTTGAACTGCAAGATCCAGGTTAACCTGAAAATTGCAGTTGCAGTTTTCCACCCGTATAGCGGGGGACGCCGCAGCACAACTCTGCTCCTTGATCTCCCCGATGAGAACGACACCGAACCGCAGGATTCAGGTTAATAACCGCATACCAATTGTATAGTTTTATGTAACCCTAGTCAATCCCGGAACAGGATGCGCGATAAGTTCCGCCCATTGTTTTCACGTGAAAACATTTATTTACCGCTGCGGATGCGTAAACAGCAAATTGCCCCAAAAGCCTGGCTTTTGGGGCAATTTGGTCTTCATGGTATTTTCAGACTGGTTTTGTTTTCACGTGAAAACAATTATTTCTCCATTTTCTTTGCGGCGTCTTCCGCGCTTATTGTTCCCTTCTCCAGAGCCTCCAGGATCTTAGCAAGATCTTGCCTACGCTCTCTTTTTGAGAGCCCGGACTTAGCCCCCCACCAGTGACTTCCGAACAAAGCTTCCCACATATACCCCAAACCCAATGCCACAATAATAACCGGCCAATCCCTGCTGAATTTAAAAGAAACACTGATCATGCCCAGGTTATCCGCCCAGATAAGGCCGCCCAGAGCCACCACCATCAATCCCCAAAAGAATTTGCGCATACTAAAAGCAAGCATATTATTCTCCTTAATATATAGAACAGGGCCTCACTCAATAAATATTTCCACCTTGTCCCCCCCATCCTGAACATCGACTATTTTCATCGGCTCCTGGTTATCAATAGCGTCCTGGAGCTTGCCAAGATCCACGTTATACCCCTTATCGGCCAGCTTGGCCTTGATCTTTCCCTCTATGAACGGGGCCATAAATTTAGCCCAACCCAGAGGAACATTCACGTTCACTTTAGCCTCGGCGCTGCCGTTTTCATAAACACGTATACGCAGCGTGCGCCCCTTCCCCCGCCCGGCGGCATCAGGAGAAGATTTCCCCAATGCCTCCAAAAGCTCCATAGCTTCGGCCGAGGAAATTTTTTTCTCTTCCAGCATTTTAAGTATCCGCATTTTTTCTTCGTTCATATATTATCCTCGCTTCAGGCCTCCAGACCCTTCAACAGCCCTATCGCCTCCTGGGCGGTGATCTCCCCCCTCTCCAAGCGTTCCACTATTTCCAGGCGGCGTTTTTTAGCCTCCGCCTGCAGACTTCCCAGCCCTAACTTATTAAGCAGGGAATCGAGCTTGTTCTTTACCGTCGGGTACGAAATACCGAGCTGGCGCTCCACTTCTTTAATATTCCCGCGGGCCGCCAAAAAAACCCTGAGGAAGTTTTCTTCTTCAGGCGCCAGCGCCGCAAAAGACGGAAGTTCAAAACCACCCTTCACCGTTGTTTTGCAATCGGTGCAGCACAATTCAGTTACTACAACTTTTCCGCCACACGAAGGACATTTATTAGGAATATTCATATTATTAATGTTTACCTTAGTATTATCAATTTATTGATTACTATATTAATAGTATAACACAATGTATTAATATTGTCAAGACCAAAACAGATTTTTTTAAAGGAGACAGATCCAGAAAAATGGATCAAGAATTAGATAGAAGAAAAGAGAGAGCTAGGAAAAGAGAGCGGCTAACCGGGAAGTTTCCTGCAAAATACGGCGCACAGACTCGGTTGCGGGCGAGCCCTCTACGCGGAAAGAAAATTTGAATTCGGTCTTTTCCAGCGACATGCAGATAAAACCGGCCCCGTCGCAAAACACATTCTCTCCGCGCCTCGCGCCGGGCAGCAGGCGCGCCGCCACTTCGGGCTGGTCACAGCGCACGTCGTAAAAGTCCCAGCGCTCCACGCCGGGAATGAGAGGCAGAACCCCGAAAGAGATCCCCAGCGGGCCAAGAAAACCTGTCCGCTTTACGGAGAGCCTGACGCCGGATGTATTTGGGCAGCGGCAAAGAACGTCCAGCCCGAAAGTGCGGACCGCGCGGCTTTCCACGTCGCCAGGCTCGACGTTAAAAAGCGTTTCGACACCGTTCATGATCCCCTTGGAATCATAAATACCGTCGGAGCCGCCGCCGTTCGCGTCGAAAAAGCCAAGCTCCCGGCCTATAGCCCGGCCCTCGGCGCTCTGCTGGTATTTCACCCCGTAATACGCCCCGCCCATGCCCGCCAGAACCCCGGCGCCCGCCAAAAAACCGTAGAGCCCGCCGTGATGATAAAATGAACCGGCCGCGAGAAGCATAAGAACGATAAAACTTCCTATTATCGTCAGAAGAGAGGCCAGCGCGACGGCCCCGCGCCAGGCGTTCCGCCGGTCAGCCGGCCCGCCGTGAACAAGCACGGCCGCCAGGATAAAAAGCAACCCCCCGGACACAAGAAGCAAAGAGAGCGGGCGCGGAGCGCCGGACACTTCCGGCCCGACGAGGAACAGGGCGGTGCCGAAGGCGCTCGACAGCCCTCCCGCGGCGTAAACCCAGGCGGGAACGGAGCGGGCGACACTCACCCCCGGCGAGGGGGAAAAAAAAGGCTTCTGCTCCCCGGAAGCGCCGCCCGCCGAGGCGCCCCGATCAGTGTCGTCACCGTCGGGCCGCACGAACGCCGAACCCACGATAAACCCCATCGCCAGCAGCATAACCGCCATCGAAACGTACGAAAGCGCCATCTTATCGGAGTATCTGGCCAGATTAAACCCCGCCAGCGAGAGAAAAAGGAGGGGGAAACCCAGTTTCCTGAATATGTTCACGGAATAATTATATCAGAATATCCGCGCGCACCTGCCGCCCGGAGCCGCTCGTTCCCCCAAGAGGCTTTAAATAATTTAAAATATAGCCTGTTTGCGGGGCAAGGCGAATTTATGAAAAATATTTTTAAAAATAATCCGCGGATACCGCTGCTGTTCTTTATTTCGGGGATCAGCGGCCTTATTTACGAAACCGTCTGGTTCCGCATGCTGATACGGGTTTTCGGGACCACGCTGGAGGCCACCAGCACCGTGCTGGCCGTCTTTATGGGCGGCCTGGCGCTCGGCGCCGTTATCGCCGGAAAAAAAGCCGACGGCTCGAGGAATCCGCTTAAACTTTACGCCGCGCTGGAGCTGCTCGTCGCGCTTTCCGCCCTGGCGGCCACGCTGGTCATGGCCAGGCTGCCGGAGTTCATAGCCCCGCTGCTGCCCGCTGGCGGAGCGCCGGGGGCCGCCGCGGTCACGGCGGCGGTACGGCTGCTGGTATCCGCCGGCGCGCTCCTGCTGCCCACCGCGCTCATGGGGGCCACCCTGCCGCTGCTCGTCAGCAGCCTCTCAGCCGGCACCGGGGACTCGGGGGGGAAGATCTCAAAACTCTACGCCCTGAACACGCTGGGCGCGGCCCTGGGCGTATTAGCCGCCGGCTACCTGCTTATCGGCCACCTGGGGGAAAAGGCGACGGCCGCCCTGGCGGCGGCGCTTAATTTCGCCATCGCGCTAAGAATATTCGCGGCGAACCCGCCGGACAGAACACCCGCTCTGACGCCCGCTGAAACGCCAGAAGGCGCGCGGAGCTACAGGGGGATGCTGCTGGTCATGGCAGCCTCCGGCTTTACCGCGCTTGCTTTCGAAGTGCTCTGGGCGCGCCTGCTGGTCCTTACCATCGGGAGTTCTGTTTACGCTTTTTCGGCAATGCTTTGCTCTTACCTGCTTGGAATAGCCCTGGGCAGCCTTTATTCACAGGAAAGAGCCGATTCCGGCACGGACCCGCTGCTCCTGCTGGCAAAAACGCAAGGCGCGATAGCCGGGCTCGCGCTGCTGGGCCTAGCCGCTTTTTACTTCGCCGGAAGCGGAACCCTGGACATCAAATACATGTACTCGCCCCTTACCAGGGCCGCCGATATCTTCCACCTTTTCGGCTGGTCGCTGCTTATTATCACCCCGGTCACCCTGCTTATGGGTTTTTTCTTCCCGCTGGCGGCCCAGGCCGGGGTAAAAGCGGCCGGCAGGGTGGGGGCCATAGGCCCGCTGTACGGCGCCAACACGCTTGGGACCATCCTGGGCTCGCTGGCAACCGGTTTTATTCTGGTGCCGCAGATAGGGACCAAGTTCAGTTTTATAATCACGGCTTTGCTCGCGGTGCTTACGGGGAGCCTGCTGGCCTCTATGGCCGGGGAAACGGGGAAGCGGCGCTTCACGCCCTGGATGGCGGCCGGCCTCCTCCTTACCGCGGCCTCCTTCCTGCTGCCGGACCCCGTCTTTAACACGATAAACAGGCGGTTCAGCGCCCATCTGCACGGCTTTCTCGCCTACCACAAAGAAGACCGCGCCGGCGCCGTGGACGTGGTTTTTTCGAGGGGCGCGCAGGTAAAGTCGCTTTACATCAACGGGGTGGCGGTCTCCGGCAACGGGGACGCCGGAAAACTGATGTCTCATTTTCCGCTGCTCTTCCAGGAAAAACCGGGAACGATGTTCATTATCGGCCTCGGCGCGGCCAACACGCTGCAGTCCGGAGTTCTGCACGGGGTAAAAGTTACGGTCGCGGAGCTGCTGGCCGCCGTGCGGGAAGCGGGCCCGCTGTTCTACGGGAACTGGAAAAAGGACAAAGACGACGGGAAGTTCGAAGTACGCCTTAACGACGGGCGAAACGAGCTTTTGCGCTCGCGCGCGCTTTACGACGCCATAATAGTGGACGTCACGCCGCCCATCTACAGCTCGGGCGCCGTAAACCTTTACAGCCGCGATTTCTTTAAAATAGCCAGGTCAAAACTGTCGGAAAGAGGGGTCTTCAGCCTCTGGATACCGCTGCCCTGCTTTGAAAGCGACTTCTACATGATACTCCGCGCCATGAAAGACGTTTTTCCGCATGTGAACGTATGGCGTTTCCCCGGGCAGCCGGGCTTCCTGGCGCTGGCCTCCTGCGCGCCGTTCAGCGCCGACTTTAAAACCCTGGAGAGGCGGATAAAGAACGGGAAGGTGCAAAGCGAGCTGCCATACGTCACAGCCAAGTTCATGGCCGAGACGCGCATAATGAACACGGACTCCGTGGATAAGGAATCCAGGCAGTACCCCGCCGTAACCGACGACCGGCCGTACACGGAATTCCCGCTGGCCCGGCTTATGGCCTACTCGCCTATGTGGTATTAAAAAGGAAGCGCGGGGCCTTGAACCCCAGACTAATCCCACCCCATAGAATCCATTTCCGAGTCCGCGGCGGAGAGCCCCGCCGCGGGAAGTTCTTTCTTCAGCTTTGCAGCGGCTAAGGCGGGAAGCTCTTTACCAGGCTTTGCCCGGGCCGTTTTTACGGCGGCGGCCGCTTCAAGGGCGGCAGCCGGCACGGCCCAGTTCCTGCCGACCCTCAGGGCTTCAAGCTGGCCTTTCTTAACTTTCTTAAAGACGGCGATACGGCTTAATCCCAGCCTTAATGCCGCTTCCGGAATTGAAAAATATTCTCTGGCCATACCAAATAAATGTTAACTTATGTTAACCTTGAACACAATAGGCTATCCGCGACATAGGCTATCCGCGTCCGACAAAAGCCAGCCAGGAATGAATTATCAGGTTAACTTATGTTAATCGTGACATATTAAGAGAACCCGGCAAACAGACTCCATAAAGCCCACCCGCTGCCCCTTCCGAACAGGAACAAAAATAAAAAGTTGGCGGCTGCGCTCCTTAATACTCTTAGCGCCAGGCGGCACTCCCGCGGCGAAGAAATTCCCGCGGTATAATTTATATACTATTGGGACGGTTTTAAGCTCATGAAAATACTTATCCTAGGCGGAACTAGCTTTTTCGGCAAAGAAACCGCCATACGCCTGCACAAAGCCGGCAACGAGGTGACGGTTTTCTCCCGCCGCGCCCCCGTGGACGGTCTGCCCCTGGATATACGCCAGACCCGGGGAGACCGTACCGTCGAGATAGACCTGTCCCGCATGTCGGTGGAACCCTGGGACGTGATAATAGACAATATCTGCTATACCGCGGAGGATGCGCAAAAAGCCATCAGGGTCTTTAACGGCAGGACCGGACTTTATCTCTTTACCTCCTCGGCTTCGGTCTATTCCATTCTTAAAGGGGCCTCCTCCCCGTACAGGGAAAACCAGACCGAACTGCTGCCGCTCAAGGATCCGCTTAAAGACAAATACGCGTACGGGGCGGGGAAATACGCGGCGGAACGGGAATACCTGAAAGCTTTCGCCGAGAAAAGGTTCCCGGCGGCTATAATCCGCCCGCCGGTTGTAATAGGGCCCAACGACCCCTCGCTCAGGGCCTATTCCTACTGGCTGCGCCTCGCCGACGGCGGCCCCCTTTTCCTGCCGGGTTTCGCTTTCAACAACCGCTTTATTTTTTCAAAAGACCTGGCCCGCGCGATAGAGACGCTTGCCTGCGGCGCGGACCCGCAAGGCAAAACGTACAATTTAGGGGATTCGCGGCCCCTCACCCTAGACGATTTTGTGAAGGTTTCGGCCAGGATAATGCACAAGGACGCGGAAATCCTTTACCCGGAGTACGCCTGGCTTAAGGAGAACGGCTTCGGCTTCGGGGCTTCGCCCTTCTCGATGAGCGGGGATTTCGTACTGGACATCTCGAAGGCGGAAAAAGACCTGGACTGGGCCTCCACTCCCGCCGCGGCCTGGCTGGAGGAAACCATAAACTGGTACCTTTTCAGCTATACCGGCCCCGCCCCGGCCAATTACTCCGGCAGGAAGCGCGAGCTTGAACTGGCGAAGAAATGGAGACTGAAGCTGTAACCCCGCCGCCGGCAGGACCGGCAGGCGGTTTGTTTTAATATCTTTCGCGGGCGGCCGGGCCGCCAGAGAGGAGCGAACGTGAAACCTAACGGCAAGAACGCGGCGCGGGCCGGGAAAGTGAAACTCTTCCTGATGGACGTTGACGGGGTGCTCACGGACGGGAAGATGTACTATATACCGGGCAAAGACGGGAAGCTGGTGGAGTTCAAATCCTTTCATTCCCTGGACGGGATAGGCCTGCGGCTTTTGAACCAGTTCGGGATCCTTACCGGCGTGATAACCGGGCGGGAATCGCCCGGGACCGAAGAGCGGGCCAAAAGCCTGGGGATGAGCTACGCGTACCAGGGCTTTCTCTCCAAGCTGGACCCGCTTGAGCAGATACTGGCGGCCACCGGCCTTAGGCCGGAGAACGTGGCCTACATGGGCGACGACCTGACCGATATTCCCGTACTGAAAAAGGCCGGTTTCGCCTGCGCGCCGGCCAACGCCGTCACGGAAGTAAAGGCGGTTTCGGATTTTGTGGCGAAAAAAGACGGCGGCATAGGCGCCGTACGCGAAGCCTGCGACTTCATACTTAAAAGCCAGGGACTCTGGAGCAAAGTAATGGGCTACGCGGAGACCGCGCACTGGCCGGCGATAAAAAAAGACCCGATCAAAATAGTGCGCGCTTCGCAGACTGGGGGAAAAAAATGAGAACAGCGATTATAGCGGCGCTCTTCCTGTGCCTTGCGGCGCACGAAGCCGCGGCTTTCGAGGACGAGGGCCTTTCCGAGACCGTAGCCGCCACCGACACGATAAAGAACGGGGACGAGGACGACGGGCAGACACTTATACAGGAGACGGACGAAGACCTTACCGCCTTTGTAACGGACTACATCCGCAAGGACATCCAGCTTAAAGGCGCTTTCCTGATAGAAGACAGGACTTCAAAGGCCCTCCTCCGCCTTGAGCTTGCGGCCATAGAGCCCGCCGCCTCCGCGGGCGCCAACGGCGCCAGGACCGTAACCGCGCATTTCAAGGACGGGAAGGGCACGGCGTTCACCATCGTGTTCCACCTGCAGAGCGGACCTTGGGGCGGGCTGGACATCTTTAAACTTGAGCTTAAGGCCCGGCCGGCGCAGGCGGCGCCGGGCAAAAAGAAGGGGGGCTGACATGGGTCATTTTTTTACGGCTTTCGGAGCGGGCCTGATGTCTTTCTTCTCTCCCTGCATCCTCCCGCTGCTGCCGGCCTATCTTTCCATGCTTTCCGGATTCTCGGCCTCGAAGATAGTTAAGGGCGACGAGGAGTTCGTAACCCACAAGGTCGTCTTGAACGCCTCGTTTTTTATAGCCGGCTTCACGCTGGTGTTCTCAATTATGGGCGCGGCGGCTTCCAGCATAGGCGGTCTGCTGGCCGCGCACAAAGACGTACTGGTGAAAGTTTTTGGCGCCGTGATGGTGGTCCTGGGCGCGCACATGGCGGGGCTTTTCAACCTGCGTTTTCTTAATTACGAGAAACGTTTTTCCACGCGCGGCATCGCCCAGGGGCACTTCGGCTCTTTCCTTATGGGCCTGGCCTTCGCGCTTGGCTGGTCGCCCTGCATAGGGCCGATACTGGCCGTCATACTCGGGATGGCGGCGGTTTCCGGGACCGCGGCCAAGGGAATCGCGCTGCTGCTGGCCTACTCCGCCGGCATGGCGCTGCCGCTGCTGGCCGCCGCTTTCCTGGCCGCCAAGTTCTTCTCCCTGGTGTCCCACCTGAAAAAAGCCATGCGCTACGTGGAAATAACCGCCGGCGTGGTGCTGGCCGTGGCCGGAGCACTGCTGTTCTTTGACAAGCTGATGTTCTGGGGGTGAGAGCCGGACCTGCGGGACTCAGGCAGGCGCGCAAGACGCCGAACTGGCGGGCGCGTGGCGGGTGTTGCGCTTTTAGCCTGAATCCTGCAGTTCAGAGTAGTTCTTATTGGGAAAATCAGGGAACAGAATTATTCTGCAGGATTCCCCGCGAAGCGGGCGGAGGGCCCAGCGCTATGCGCGCCCGGCCCAACGAGGTGTATGCCTCCCGAAGGGCGCCCGCTATGAGGGCGGAAAGTTGCAACTGCAACTTTTAGGTTAGCCGGTTAAAATTTCCTGGAACCGGGCTTTACCACCGGAACCCCGGCCCGGCAGAGCGGGCAGGTCTCCGGCGCGTAAGCGGTCAGGTCCAGTTTTAGCAGGCTTAAAGAAGGGAAAGGCAGTTTTTTATCCCCCATCCTGTTTATTACCGACATAGCCCCCGCGGTGACCGCGCCGCGGGCCGAAACCACGGAGGCGGTCTCCAGCGTGGACTTGCCAGTGGTAAAGACATCCTCCACTATTACCAGGCTGGCGCCTTTCGGCAGTGAAAACCCCCGGCGCAGCGTCATAATATTATTTTCCCTCTCGGTAAAGATAAAATCCACTCCGAAAGCCCTTGCGACCTCGTGCCCTATCATAAGGCCGCCCATGGCGGGCGACAGCACCAGGTCCGGCTTGGGCCCGGGCCAGCCGGCCGCGAGGGCCGCGCCCATTTTCCCGGCCCAGGCCGGGTTCTTAAGGGCGAGCGCGCACTGCACGTAATTGGGGCTGTGCAGCCCGGAAGAAAGCTGAAAATGCCCCTCGAGGAAAGCCCCGGAGGAGGAAAGGTAGGCTTTAAGTTCGGCTTCGTCCATTATTTAAGCTCCCCGAGGATAGCGGCGGCGGCGGCGCCCGGGTCCTTGGCCTCTATTATCGGCCTTCCTACCACTATAAAATCGGCACCCGCCGCCCTGGCCTGGGCGGGGGTGACGGCGCGCTTCTGGTCGTCGCCGCGCGCCTCCGGCCGGATGCCGGGAGTTATAAGTTTGAGTTTGCCGTCGAACATTTCCCTGAGGCGCCACGCTTCCAGCGGGGAGCAGACCACGCCGTCCGCGCCGTTGTCGGAACCCAGCGAGGCGAGGAGTTTTACCGTCTTATCTATGCCGCCGCGGAACCCCGAACGGAAAAGATTATACTCGTTGAAACTGGTAAGCACCGTGATGCCCCACAGCTTGGGGCGCTTTTCCAGCTCCGCGCAGGCCTGCAGCATCTCCGCCCCGCCCGAGAGATGCAGCGAGACGGAGTACACGCCCATCGAGGCCGCGTTCTTCACGGCGCCCTTTACGGTGTTGGGGATGTCGTGGAACTTGAGGTCCAGGAAAACTTTACCGCCGTGCTTATGCACAAGGTCCACCGCGGCGGGCCCCTCGGCGGTAAAAAGCACGGAACCTATCTTGAAATATTTTACGGCGCCTTTAAGTTTCTCTATCAGGTTCTCGGCGGACTTCAGGGTGCTGGTATCCAGCGCGGCGATAAGTTCGGTTTTATGCATAGGTTTTCAATATAGCGGCCTGGACCGGCTTAACGGTAGGGGTCCCGGCCCGGCGAGGGCGGCACGCCGGCTCTTTATTGAATTATATAAAATCACGCGCGGAGTATGCGGCTGCCGGCGGGTGGTCAGCGGCGGGGGGAACGCCAGCGGCGGCGGTCCAGGTATTCGAGTATCTCTTTTACCAGGAAAGGGCCTTCGTAGACCAGGCCGGAGTAGACCTGCACCAGGTCCGCGCCCAGGCCGAGCTTTTCAAGCGCGGTGGCGCCGTCGAAGATGCCGCCGGAACCTATCAGCGGGACTTTCCCTTTCACAAGGCTTGCAGCCTTTGACAACATGGCGTTGGAGAGTTCCCGCAGCGGCTTGCCGCTCAGGCCGCCCTCGTAAGACTGCCAGTAGGGGGGGAGCGCCGAGCGGGAGACCGTGGTATTCGTGGCTATAAGGCCGAAGCCCTTCTCCAGGGCCAGCGCGGCCGCGCCTTCCAGGTCGCGGTCCTCGAGGTCGGGGGCTATCTTGACGAAGAACGGCTTGACTTTTTTCTGCCCGGACGCGAAATCGAGCATCGGCTCCACCAGGCGACGGAGCTTCTCTTCGCCGTGCAGGGAACGCAGCTGCAGCGTATTAGGCGAGCTGATGTTCACCGCGAAATAATCCCCGTAGTCGTACATTATTTTCAGGGTCTCGAGGTAATTTTTCGGAGCCTCGTCTATGGAGCAGTCGGCGTTCTTGCCGACGCTTATCCCCACCGGGACCGGAAGGGGCAGCAGGCGCTCCAGGGACCTGGCGGCGTCGAAGGCCCCGGCGTTATTGAAGCCCATCCGGTTGATGATGGCGCCGTCCACGCTCAGGCGGAAAAGACGCGGCTTGGGATTGCCGGGCTGCGGGCGGAGCGTCACGGTGCCGAGCTCGAGGAAGCCGAAACCCAGCCCCGCCAGGAAACGCGCGGCTTCGCAGTTCTTGTCGAAGCCGGCGGCGAGCCCGACGGGATTGCGGAATTTCAGGCCGGCCACGGTAAGGGGGAGGTCTTTGGCGCGGGTCATCATGCCTACGAGCGAATTGACCAGCTCCACGCGCTGAGCGGCGCGGGCGGTCTTTATGACGGCGTCGTGCACCCGCTCGGGGTTAAGGTTGAAGAGCAGCTGGCGGACAAATTTCCGGTATAAGAATCCCATAGTTGTAGACGCGGCCGGCCCGATCTCCTGTCGCCCGCTCCGGAGGACAGGTAACAATTCTAGCAAATGGTTCAGGGCGCCCTGAAAACAATCTTGCCCGCCGTCACCGTGGCGGCCGGCCAGCCCCTGAGAGGCAGGCCCTTAAAGGGGGAATTGGAAGACCTGGAGGCGAACACCGAGGGAACCCGTCTGACGCGGCGCGGGTCCAGGACGGTGATATCCGCGTCGAAGCCGGGGCGCAGGCGGCCTTTACGCCCGAGGCCAAGGAGCCGTGCAGGGTTAAAGCTGAGCAGCCGCGCCAGGCGCTCCTTCGTTATTAGCCCGTCCAGCACCAGCCTGGTGGCGCAGAGAGGAGCAAGCGTCTCCAGGCCTATGATCCCGAACGGCGCGCCGGCGAAGCCTTTGGCTTTCAGGCGGCCCTCGTGCGGGGCGTGGTCGCTCGCTATGATGTCTATGGTCCCGTCGGCGATGGCGGCCAGCACCGCTTTACGGTCCGCCGGCGAGCGCAGCGGCGGCTTCATCTTGTAATCCGCGTCGTCCTTTTTTATATCGGCGTCCGAGAGGGAGAAATAATGCGGGCAGGTTTCACCGGTCACCGGCCAGCCCATCGCTTTTGCGGCGCGCAGCGCGGCCACCGAAGAAGCCAGGCTTAAATGCTGCAGGTGGATAGGGCCGGCCCCGGAAGCGGCCAGGATATCCGCAAGTACGGCCAGCAGTTCCGCTCCCGGGGGGATGCCGGCGAGGCCGAGCCGGCGCGCTGCGGGGCCTTCGTTCACAACTCCCGGGCCGGTCATTGAAAGATCCTCGGGGTGGTCCAGCAGCGGCAGCCCCAGCGCGGCGGCTTCCCTGATAAGCGCCGGCAGCAGGGCCCGCGGAAGGGGGGCCCCGTCGTCCGTGAAGGCGGCGGCGCCGGCCTTTTTCAGCGCGGCCAGGCCGGAGACTTTCTGCCCGGCGCGGCCGGCCGTGGCGGCGGCGGAAAAATAAAGATTTACCGGCAGCCCGGAGGCGCGGCGGCGGTATTTCCCGACAAGGGCGGCGGTCGCCATGGCGGGCGAGGTGTTAGGCATGAGCAGCGCCGAGGTAACGCCCCCGGCCGCCGCCGAACGCGCGGCGCTTTCCAGCGTTTCGGCCGCTTCCGCGCCGGGTTCCCTCGCGTGCACGTGCGCGTCGATAAAGCCGGGGAAGACCCAGAGGCCCGCGGCGTCCAGGACTTCGCAGTTCTTCGGGGGTCTTATGTCCCCGGCGAGGCGGCCGATCCGGCCGTCTTTAACAAAGACGTCCAGCCGCGCCTCTCCGGAGACGGGGTCAATTACCAGGCCGTTCTTTATCAGCAGGTTTCGCATTTTTAAAAGCGGGCGGGGGCACCTGCGGGGAGCTCTCGAAGCTCACCAGGCGCGGCGAGAAAGCCTCGGGGCTCTCCCTGTAGGAAACCAGCTGCAGGCCGGTGACCATGAGCAGCGCGGCCCAGGCGAGCCGCAGGCGGCGGCGGTCCAGGAAAATATCCAGGGTCTTGGCCGCTACCCCCAGCAGCAGGGTCACGCCGATGGCGGAATGCCAGATGAGGACCTGGCGCCAGGCCTCTTCGTTAACGCGCGAAGCCATGATAAAATAAATAACGCCGGTGAAACCGAGCAGGGCCAGGAAAAGCGCCTGCCAGCCGCCCCGGTCCCGGCCAAGCGCCTCGGCGGTAAAACGGCTCAGGCCGGCGGCGCTGTAGAGGCAGGCGAAAGCTATGAACAAATAAAAGCCGCGGCGCACCTGCAGCGCCGCCGAAAGCTGGGAAAAGCTCCACCCGCCGGGCAGGGCCAGCACGGCGGTGAACATGGCCGCGCCGGAGACGGCCAGAAGCAGAGACGCGGCGAGAAGGACCTTCCGGCCCTTGTTCTCCAGGGCGTAGACCTCCGCGGCTCCCAGCGCAAACAGCGCGCCTCCCTGCAGCCAGTGCACTATATTGGATGCCCTGGTAAAAGCGGCGTAATCTATGGTCACTTGTGCCTCCGCTTTTTACGGTTTTCGCGAAGATAAAGGTAAAGCATCGTGATGCCGCCGGCCACAAGGATGAGCCAGGCCGGGTCCGAGATGGTCCCCGGCTTCTCAGGCTGCCCGGCCGGCACGGCCGGGGCGGCGGACGAAACGTCCAGGGAAGGGGCGGCGGCCTGCTTCGGCGCGGCCGGTTTCTTCTCCGCGACGGGCGCGGCCGCCGTATCCTTGTTCCCTTCGATGGACGCTTTCAGGAAAGGCGACATTTTTTTGCTTCCCGCGGAGCAGGCGTCTGAATTAGGCCCGCAGTCGGCGGGGTCGGCCGAATATAGAAAAGACGGGGAAAGAAAAGCAAAGGCTGAAAAGAAGAGAAAGGCGGATATCCATTTTGCGGTAATAGTTGCGTATTTTTTCATATCTTGTTGTAGGAGGAAAAATCCTCCGTTTTTTTCCTGCGCCTGGGGGCCGGGCTCTCGTCCGGGTAACCCACGGAGAGCAGCACTTCTATTCTCCCGCCGGGTTTCAGCCCCAGCGCTTTCGCCCCCGCTTTGGCGTTGAACCAGCCCAGCCAGCAGGTTCCCAGGCCCTGTTCCGCCGCCTCCAGCACGAAATGCTCCGCGGCTATACCTATATCCACCAGGCGGAAATTGGTGTCCTGCATCTGGTTGCCCAGCCAGGCGCTGACCTTGCCGGTATCGGAAAGCACCGCCACCATGGCGGGGGCGGCGGCGGCGAATTTACAGGCCGCGTAAACCCCGCCGAAAACGGCGGCGCAGAATTTTTTCTTCAGCGCCGGCTCGTCTATGACGAGGAACCGGCAGGGCTGCGCGTTGCAGGCCGAAGGCGCCATCCGGGCCGCCTCCAGGCAGAGGTCCAGCTTCGCCCTTTCTACCGGCGTATCTTTATATTTGCGGATGCTGCGGCGCGAAGCTGCAAGCTGAAGGAACCTCGATTCCGGCATAGCCATATTTTATAATATAAGTAATAACCGGGAACCGGCAATCGGGCATCGGGAATATTTTTCGGACCGGGTAAACGGACAACAACATGGAAAACTGGAAAGACGGCGTGAATTTCGCCATAACGGTCTGCGACGCGGAAGGGAAAGTGATAGAGATGAACGAGAAGGCCGCCGCCGTCTTCGCTAAACGCGGCGGGAAAAACCTGCTGGGGAAGAGCCTGCTGGACTGCCACCCGGAGCCTTCGAGAAGCAAACTGAAGAAAATGCTGGCCGAACCTTTCGCCAACGCCTATACCATAGAGAAGAACGGTGTAAAAAAACTTATTTACCAGGCGCCGTGGCTTAAAGACGGGAAACCGGCCGGCCTGGTGGAACTTTCCTTCGAGATACCTTTCGAGATGCCGCACTTCGTGAGAAAACCATAAGCTGCCGGCCGCGGCCCCGCGGCTGCCTGCCCGGCTTTATTTAACCGCCACCATTATCAGGAGACAGCTGCCCATAATGAGCAGCGGAACTATTATGAGGGACAGCAGCCCTATCGCAATATACTTTCTCCCCGTCTGGTAAGAATAAACAAGGAAGCCCACGCTCACAAGCACCGTATAGAGCCCTCCTAAAACAGCCCCGGAGTCTCCCCGCAGCGCTGATAACGCGGGCAAGACCGTCATAAGCGCCGGGTAACCCAGGAAACCTATGAAGAAGTCCTTTATTTTCGTGCCCCTGTCCTTGTAATAGCCGGCCGGGGCGCTTGTTTCAGCTTTTTGTTCTTCGGTCATATTCTCTCCCCGCGCTTACGCTCAGGCATATGCCTCTCTCTTTCCCGCATATTTCAGGATTACGCCCCTGTTCAGGTAAATTATAACAGCTATTGAGATAAGTTGGAACACGGATAAACCCCAGAAAGCCTGTTTCTCGACACGGATGAACTCTACAAAGAACCTGAAAGTGAAGTAGTTCAGCATCAGGACGTCGAACAGGCGGCCAGGCTTAAGGCCGGGGCGGTCCTTTATCTTCTCCAGGTAGACGAACAGGAGAAGCATGAACGCGGATTCGTACAGCTGGGTAGGATGCCTTGGTATATTGTCCCCGAAATTAACTCCCCAGGGCAGAGAGGTGGGAGTCCCGTAACAGCAGCCCTGGAAGAAACAGCCCAGCCTGCCTATGGCGAGGCCGGCGGCGATCGCCGGCGCGAAATAATTCCCGCGGCGCTCCGTTACTCCCATAAGCTTCTTGGCCAGGGCCGCGCCGGCCGCGCCGCCTATCAGGCCGCCGGCGATAGTCCGCCCGGAAAACAGAAGATCCGGGGATACCGCGGAAATGACGTATTTGAAATTAATGAGCAGCTCGGCCAGCTTCGCGCCCAGCGCTCCTCCGGCCAAAGAGCCGATAAAGATAAAAAAGCCCTGCTCGGTGAGTTTCTTGCCTTTTTTAGCCTCGTAGAAATAGATGCCCGCCCCGGCGGCCAGCCCCAGCAGCACGAAAAAAGAATAAGAAGGGACCCCGTAACCGCCAAGACTGAACAGGACGGGCCTGACGCCCCAATTCCCGGGATGGAAATGTTCAGCAGCCATGTTTTTTTGTCAAGGCGCAGCAGCCGCCCCCGGAGACGCATTCATATAATTTAGCCGCGGGGCAAAAGCCGAGAGCGGAAATGGTCTTGATCACAGCGAAGACCAGCACGCAGGCCCAGCCCGCCCCGG
>JAJZVJ010000226.1 GCA_021845705.1 bacterium | reverse complement strand
GTCGCGGGTATGCGCGCGGTCGTAGATCACGCCCACCAGGAGGAACAGCGAGCCCGTAATAAGGCCGTGGGTGATCATCTGGAGCACCGCGCCGTTCCAGCCGATGGCCGACATGGCCGTCATGCCCAGCATGCAGTAGCCCATGTGGTTCACCGAGGAATAGGCGACCATTTTCTTCAGGTCTTTCTGCGCCATGGCGCAGAAAGCGCCGTAGACGATGTTTATGACGGCTATTACGATAAGGAAAGGCATGAACCACCTGGTGGCGGCCGGCAGCACGGGGAAGGACACCCGCATTATGCCGTAGGTGCCCATCTTAAGCATGACGCCGGCAAGGATCACGCTGACGCCGGTGGGCGCCTCGACGTGCGCGAGCGGCAGCCAGGTGTGGAACGGGAAGGCGGGGATCTTGATGGCGAAGCCCACGTACAGCGCGAGGAAGATCCAGATCTGCATGGTGAGCGGCAGTATGCTGCCCTGCCTCATCAGTTCCAGCATGTCGAAGGTGTGGGGGGCGGAGTTGAAGTAAAGCGCAAGTATGCCCAGCAGCATGAACAAGCTGCCGAACAGCGTGAATAGGAAGAACTTTATGGCCGCGTATTCCTTCTTGGGACCGCCCCAGACGCCGATAAGGAAATACATCGGGACCAGCGTGAGTTCCCAGAAAACGTAGAAAAGGAAGAAGTCGAGTGAGACGAACACGCCCAGCATGCCGGCCTCGAGCAGCAGGAACCAGAAGAAGAACTCTTTCACCCTGAGGGTGATGTTGAAGGAGTATATTATGGAAACCAGCGTCAGCAGCGCGGTAAGCGCGAGCATGGCGATGGAAAGGCCGTCCACGCCCAGGGAGTAATTTATGTTGAAGGCCGGTATCCAGGCCGCTTTTTCCACGAACTGCATCGCCGCGGTGGTCTTGTCGAAGGCGTAATAGAGGTAGCCGGTAAGGGCCATGCCGGCCAGGCTGGTTACAAGGGCTATGCCCTGTATGACCTTTGTTTTTGCGCCGGGAATGGCCAGTATCGCCAAAGCTCCGGCCAGCGGGACGAAAATGATAAGGGACAATAGTGACATGTTTAAGTTCTCCTAAGCTGATAACTGCGGCGCGCCTTGCAGCCTGCCTTTCAGGCTAGCCTATGAACGCGAGCGCGGCAAAAATCGAAACCGCTACGGCCACAAAAAGAAGGTAGTTCTGGATGAGCCCGGTCTGCGCCAGGCGGGTCAGCCTGCCGGCGGACATGGTGACCGTGCCGGCGGCGTCCACCGCCGCGTCCACGATGTGGTTGTCTATCCAGCCCTGTATCCTGCTCAGCTTAAGCGTCAGCCAGGCCCAGCCGTCTATGGCTATCTGGTCCAGGAAGTTGAAGTCGAAAATAAACAGGAACCCGCTCAGCCAGTCGGCCAGATCTACTATCTTGAGGAAAAAAACGTCCAGCCCGTAGCGGCTCTCCAGTATGTCCACCACCGGTGAGAATTTCTCGCGGAGAACTCCGGCCAGCTCCGGCTTTACCTTGTACAGCCACAGGCCTAAAAGCAGGGACAGCGCGGCCACTATGGAAGAGAACAGCGCCACCTGCACGTGGGCTACGTGGTGCAGTTCGAACGGGAGCACGCCTTCGAAATTCACCAGGTGCTCGAAGATCTCGTTCCTTGAGAGCGCCCAGCCTCCGACCACCGAAACTGCGGCCAGGAAGACCAGCGGGCCGGTCATCACCAGCGGGCTTTCATGGGCGTGGTCGTATTTGTGCGCGTCTTTGGGTTTGCCGTGGAAGGTCATTACCAGCGCCCGCGCCATATAGAACGCCGTCATCGCCGCCGTCACCGCGCCTATCAGGAAAAGGTAGGGATTGCGCGCGAGGGCCGCCGCCAGGATCTCGTCCTTCGAGAAAAAGCCGGAGAAAGGAGGGATGCCGGAAAGCGCCAGCGTGCCCACAAGGAAAGTGGCGTAAGTCCAGGGCATCTTGTGCCGGAGGCCGCCCATTTCGCGCATGTCGTTGGTGTGCACCGCGTGGATAACGGAGCCGGCCGCGAGGAACAGCAGGGCTTTAAAATAAGCGTGGGTGGTAAGGTGGAACAGGCCGGCCGTGGCCCCGCCCACTCCCAGGGCCAGCATCATGTAACCCAGCTGGGAAATGGTGGAGAAGGCCAGCACGCGCTTCAGGTCGAAGCAGGTAATGGCCATGGAAGCCGCCATGAAGGCCGTTATGGCGCCGGTCCAGGCCACGGTGTTAAGCGCGACCGGCGAAAGGGCGTAAACGGCGTAAAGCCTGGCCACCATATAAACGCCGGCCGCCACCATGGTGGCCGCGTGTATAAGAGCGGAGACCGGGGAGGGGCCTTCCATCGCGTCCGGCAGCCAGATAAAAAGAGGGAACTGCGCGGATTTACCCGCCGCGCCCAGGAACAGCAGTATGCCGGCGATGCCGGCCGCCGCCACGGTGAGCCCGCCCGTCCGGGCGAGTTCGATTATTTTAGAGATCTGGAAAGTTCCGGTGGCGTAGAAAAGGCTGAGGAGGCCCACCAGGAAGCCGAGGTCGCCCAGCTTGGTGGTTATGAAAGCTTTCTTGCCGGCGTAAGCGGCGGACTTCTTCTCGAACCAGAAGCCGATAAGCAGGTAGGAGCAGACGCCCACCAGTTCCCAGCACATGAAGAAGACCATCATGCTGCTGGTGATGGTGAGCCCCAGCATGGAGGCGGTGAAAAGGGAGAGGTAGGCGTAGAAGCGCTTGAAGCGCGGGTCGCCGTGCATATAGCCTATGGAATAGGTCTGCACCAGGAGGCTTACGGTGGTGACCACGAGGAGCATGGCTATGGTAAGGCCGTCTATATATACGCCCAGGACGGCCTGGTTGGCGCCGAAGGTGAACCAGGGGAGGGAGACCTCGTAGGGAAGGGTAAGCCCGCCCTGGATGGCTTTCACAAAAAGCAGCAGCGCCTGGGAGAAGCCCCAGAGCGCCACGGCTATGCCGGCGGAGGCGCCTTTCAGCGGCAGCCACTTGCCGAAAGCCAGTATCAGCCCGGCCACGGCGAAGCTTAACAGCGGCAGTATGAAAACGTATTCCAGCATTTAAAACACCTTTGACCCGGGATTTCCGAACCTCGATTCCTGGTCAGCCCTTCATTATGTTGTAATTCTCAACGTACACGCTCTTGATATTCTTATAGATGGCCATTACAAGGGCCAGGCCCACCACTACTTCCGCGGCCGCAAGCGTGATAATGAACACCACGGTCGCCTGCCCCTGGTACTGGCCCGGGTAGAGGAAGCGGTTGAAGGCGACGAAATTTATGTTGGCGGCGTTCAGCATGAGCTCGATGGACATAAGTATGCCGATCACGTTGCGCCGGGTGAGCACCCCGAAAAGGCCGAGGGTGAAAAGCATGCCGGACAGCGCCAGGTAATGTGAGAGGGTCATTGGGCCTTTCTCCTTCCGAAGAGCACGGCGCCCGTCATCGAGGCGAGGAGCACCAGCGAGATCAGCTCGAAAGGCACGGCGTAGTCGCCGAGCAGGGCGGCCGCTATGAATTTTACCGCGGGGACCGGCAGCGTGCTCGCGGCTATGCCGGAGAAATAAACGGTTACTTTCAGGAAAGACCAGAGGAAAGCCGCGCAGATGAACAGCGAGGGCAGCCAGGAATCGTTTATCTGGCGCGTTACCAGGTCCGACGCGGACCCGGCCAGCAGCACCACGAAAAGTATCAGCACGGCGATGCCGCCCACGTAGACCAGGATCTGCGCGGCGAAGATGAAGTCCGCGCCGAGGGAGGCGAAGATGCCCGCCACGCCCGCGAGGCAGAGGCCCAGGCAGAGGGCGCTGTGCATTACCCCCGGGAGTAAAACTACGCCGAGGGCGGAAAGAAGTATTACCGCCGACAGCATGTAAAATATCAAGGTTTCTGTCATAGCTATGCTCGTGCCGTATCAGGCGCTATGCGCTCCAGACGGCTATTTTCTTGCCGGTACGTCCTGTATATGTATCTGGTCCGTCACCGCCGCGAACTCCCCGTCGGCGGTGTTGCGCGCGGTTCCCCAGAGGCCGTCGCCCTGCTTCCAGCGGCGCGTCATCTCTTCCCTGGTGCTGAATACGGCCTCGTAGTCCAGCGAGTGCCAGAGGGCTTTTTTGGGTTTGGTCGGGCAGGACTCCTCGCAGAGCCCGCAGAAATTGCAGCGGCCGTAATCTATGGTGTACCAGTCTATCCTGGGCCCGGTCTTTACCGCGGGGGCCGCGGGCTGGCCTTCCACCGGGGCCGGAGCGGGCGCCGGCGCCGCCTTGGCGAGCGCTATGCACTTGGAGGGGCAGGCCCGCACGCACATCCCGCAGGCTATACAAACGCCCGCGTCGTAGGCGAGCATCCCGCGGAACCTGGGGTACGGGACTATTTTTTCCGTCGGATACTGTACCGTTATCGAGGGCAGGAACAGCACTTTAAGCGTGACCCAGAGCCCTTTAAGGGTGTTCCAGGCGGCGTCGAACACGAAAGCCAGGTATTTCATCATGACAGGATCCAGAGCAGGACGCCCGCGGCCGCTATATTGAGGAGGCTCGCGGGGAGCAGGAATTTCCAGTTAAAATCCATAAGCCGGTCCACGCGGAAGCGCGGGAAGGTCCACCTGAACCAGAGGAAGCAGAACATCAGGACCAGCACCTTGGAAAGGAACCAGGCCCAGCTGGGCAGGAAAGAAAGGAAAGGCAGCGGCGCGGCCCCGCCGCCGAAGAAGAAAGCGGCCATGAGCAGGCAGGAGAGCAGGACATAGGCGAACTCGCTCAGGAAGAAAAGGGCGAACTTCATGCCGGAGTATTCGGTGTTGAAGCCGGCCACCAGTTCCGATTCGGCCTCGGGGATGTCGAAGGGGACGCGGTTGGTCTCGGCCACCGAGGCTATAAGGAAAATTACAAAAGCCAGCTGGCCCACGACCGGGTAAAAAATGAACCACCTGGGGAGTATGCCGCCCCAGTAGCCGGCCTGGAACCCGGCGATGGAGGAGATATTAAGAGTGCCGGCCAGCATGACCACCG
>JAJZVJ010000225.1 GCA_021845705.1 bacterium | reverse complement strand
TCCGGGCGTGCCCCGCGCCAGGGCGTTGTCCACCGCGGCTTTATTATTATCTATGGCGGCAATGGCGGCCCCTGACCGGGCCAGTATGGCCGCGCCGTATCCCTCGCCGAAGCCTATCTCCAGCACTTTCAGGCCCTGCCTGAGCAGCGCGGCCGTGTGTTCGTAGGCGAAAAGATGGCGGGCGTAAATAAAGCGTTCATAGGCGGAGTCCACCCCGCCGGGCACTACCCGCTCCCCGTTCGTTATTTTGTCTGCCACGTTTTAAACCATAGATAGCCGCGCTCCAGCGCGTAAGCGGCCAATATTATGACGTACGGATCGATTGGCACGCGGTAGCGCAGGGTCACCACGAAAAAGATGTGCACCAGCGTGTAAAAAAAGAAGAGTCCGGCCAGCAGGGCGGCGCCGCCGAAGGCCTGCAGGGAAAGGAGCAGCCCGGCCAGCGCGAGGGGGATGTAAAGGCCGGAGGTGGCCATCGCCGCATACTTTTGCCACTTATAGGCCATCATGGGGTAAAGGCGCCAGAAATGGGACAGGCGCAGGCGTATAAGAGCCAGGAACTTGTCCGGGTTGGCCCTGATCCAGCCGACGGCTTTTTCCTTGCAGATCTTGTCCCGTTCCGGCATTGACAGGGAGGAGAGATATCCCCAATCCTTGGGAATGGCCGGAGAATTGTTGGCGAACGTTTGCGGGCTGTCCAGTTCGCCCCTGTTCTCGTTCCAGAAGGCTTCGTCGCAGGACGAGCCGTACAGGGAGAACCAGGGAGAACTGACGGGCATCACGTAGGAGCTGTCGTAGTGGAAATAATTGCGGAAGCTCCAGGGCAGGATCGTCAGGATGGTGAACACGCCAACCATGAAGCCGGCCTTGAAACTTCTGGAGCGCCACCACAGCCAGGCGCAGGCGAACACGAAGAACGGCAGGACTACCGACTTGGTAAGACCTGCCAGGCCTATCAGGATGCCGGCCGGGACGATGTTCTTCCACCTGGGCTCGGCGCCGACGCGGGTAACGTAATAGACGGCGCAGGCGAGGATGAAGGTGAGGAAGGTTTCGCTCAGCAGGTCGGCGGTGTACGCCACCAGGTACGGATAGAAACTCAGCAGCACGGCGGCCACGCGGGCCGTGCCCCGGGTGAAGAGCCTGCGGGCCGTGCCGTAGGTCAGCGCGACCGTGGCGGTGCCCAGCAGCGCCTGGATCAGTTTCGCGGCCATCGCGGACTTGCCGAACACCTTGAACACCGCTGTCAGGAAGAAGACAAAGCCCGGCGGGCGCCAGGAGTTCCCGAAACCCCGGCCGGAGGCCACGCGCCAGGCGGTCTCCAGCCAGTCATGCGCGTCCGGGGAGAGTCCGCCGGGGCCGGTCTTCAGCACGTAAGCCAGCCGCAGCAGCAGCGAGAACCCCAGTACCGCGTAAAGGAAATTGTTTTCCGGCTTCAGCCAGGCTGTTAATCTTTTCATATTTCCGGGAGCTGTTACTTGCTGCCCTGCTCCATGTCGAACAGCATCGCGAACAGCAAAAATTGGATGCCGGAAATTATCATCAGCGCCACCAGGATGGAGCGGGGGGCCGTCACGGCGTAGCCGCCCCGGAACAGCTTGTCCCAGACCAGGTACGCGCCGTCCAGCAGCCCGGCGGGGAGCAGCAGCATGGCCAGGTAGTAGAAGAAAACCAGCGGGTGAAAATCCCGGTACATATATTTGAAGTTCAGGCGCCAGAAAAAGTTCCTCACGAGCATTGGCGACACGCGCATGGCGTAGCTGAACCCTTTTATCTGCGACTGCCGTTCCCCCGGCAGGTAAACCGCCGTACGCGGTATATCCACCAGGCGCAGGCTGTAGGCGTTAAGCCGCACCAGGAAGTCCATCGGGTACCCGTAACCCTTCCAGGCGCGGTCCCAGTTTATGGTCTCTATGGCTTTTTTCGTTATGGCGGTATAGCCGTCCACCACGTCCATGGTCTTGTAATAGCCGGAGGCTATCTTGGTTAGCGCGGTTATTATCCAGTTGCCGAAAAGGCGTATCTTCGGCATCTTGGAAAGGGTGTCTTCAAGCTTGGAATCCAGGAAGCGGTTGCCTTTAGCGTAGTCGGCGCGTCCGTCTATGAGGGGGTCCAGGAAATGGGCGGCCTCGGTCAACTGCATCTGGTTGTCCCCGCCAACCACCATGGCTATATCGTAGCCGTCCGCGGCGGACTGCCTGTAGCCGGTAATGATGCCGCCGCCCGGGCCCTGGTTGACCTTGTGGCGTAAAAGCGTAACCCGGGGGTCTTTCTTCGCGAATTCCAGCACCACTTCGGCCTGGCGGTCCGGGCTGAGGTCGTCCACCACGTAAACCCTGTCTATCAGCGCGGGAACGCCTTCGAGCGTGTTGCGTATCAGCTTTTCTTCGTTATAGGCCGGTATTACCAGCGAAATCTTTTTGTCTCGGTACATTAGCTCTCCCCTCGGTCGGAAAGTATATATGATATCCTCTTTTTGCCTTGCTCTGCAACCGAACTTCTCACTATCAATAAGATAATGATACAATAGACTTTTCAAAGACCCGGTCATGGCTGAAATTAAACCTGATATCAAATTCGCGCTGGTGGGCTGCGGGCGCATAGCCAAAAGGCACGCGGAACTGCTGGGCAGCCGGCAGATAGCCGGGGCGCGGCTTGCCGCCGTCTGCGATCTAGTGCCCCAAAAGGCCCGCTCCATGGGGGAGAAATTCGGCGTGCCGCATTATACGGACATGCACGCCATGATGAAAGAGGCTCCCGTCGACGCCGTCTCCGTGCTTACGGAGAGCGGCCACCATGCGGCGCACGTCATAGCTCTGGCCGGTTACGGCAAGCCCATAGTGGTGGAAAAGCCCATGGCGCTGACCCTTGACGACGCGGACGCGATGATAAAGGCCTGCGAAGCCGCGGGCGTGAAGCTTTTCGTGGTAAAACAGAACCGCTTTAACGTCCCGGTGGCGAAGCTGCGGCAGGCGCTGGAAGCGGGGCGCTTCGGCAAGCTGGTGCTGGGCACGGTGCGCGTGCGCTGGTGCCGCGAGCAGAGCTATTACGACCAGGATAAATGGCGCGGAACCTGGGCGCTGGACGGCGGCGTGCTGGCCAACCAGGCCAGCCACCACGTGGACCTGCTGGAATGGATGATGGGCGAAGTGGAAGGCGTTTACGCTATGTCAGCCACCGCCCTGGTAAATATTGAGACGGAGGACACCGCCGTGGTGACGGTGCGCTTCCGCAACGGCGCGCTGGGCGTGATAGAGGCTACTACCGCGGCCCGCCCCAAAGACCTTGAGGGCTCGATCTCGATCTTAGGCGAGACCGGCGCGGTGGAAATAGGCGGTTTCGCGGTGAACCAGATGAAGACCTGGAACTTCACCAGGCCCGAGCCCGGCGACGCCGAGGTGATGGCTAAATATTCCGTAAACCCTCCCGATGTGTACGGTTTCGGCCACAAAGCCTATTACGAGCACGTGGTGGACTGCGTCAACAACGACACGCGCCAGCTGGTGGACGGCCTGGAAGGCCGCAAAAGCCTGGAGCTGATAGCGGGCATCTACGAATCCATAGAAACAAAACGGGAGGTGAGCCTGCGCTCGCGCCCCAAAAAAACCCGCCTGGGGGGGAATTAAGATGGGCAAGCCTGAAATTAAACTCGCCGGTATAGCCGATGTCCGGTTCGGAGAAGGCGTAAAAGTAGTGGGGCCCTCCAACCTTTACGGCTGCGAGATAGGCGATGGAACGTTCATAGGGCCCTTCGTGGAGATACAGAAGTCGGCCGCGGTAGGCAAACGCTGCAAAGTGCAGTCCCACGCTTTCATCTGCGAACTGGTCACCATAGGCGACGACTGTTTTGTCGGCCACGGCGTGATGTTCATTAACGACACTTTTTCCTCCGGCGGCCCCGCCGGCGGCCGCAAAGAAATGTGGAAGGCCACCAAAGTAGGGAACAAGGTGTCCATAGGCTCCAACGCCACCATCCTCCCGGTAAGTATCGCCGACGGCACGGTAATAGGCGCCGGCGCCGTGGTAACGAAGAACATCACAAAGCCCGGGATCTACGCCGGCAACCCGGCCAGGCTTATAAAGGACCTGCCAAAATGAGCCAGCAAGCCAAAGTCCCTTTCGCCGACCTGCACGCCCAGTACCTCACCATAAAGAAAGAGATCGACGCCGCCCTCGCGGAAGTTATAAGGACCTCCGCCTTCATCCGCGGGCCTTTCGTGGGCGCGTTCGAGAAGGAATTCTCGGCGGCCGTGGGCGCCCCGCATTGCGTTTCCTGCGGCAACGGCACCGACGCCCTTTATATAGCCATGCGGGCCCTGGGCGTTAAACCCGGGGACGAGGTGATAACTACCGCCCATTCCTGGATCGCCACCAGCGAGACCGTCACCCAGGCCGGCGGTACCGTGGTGTTCTGCGATACCGACGAGGATACCTTCACAATAGATCCGGCGCAGATAGAAGCGAAGGTAACCCCGCGCACCGTGGGCATTATCCCGGTGCACCTTTACGGGCAGCCGGCGGAGATGGGCGCAATAATGGCCATAGCCGCGAAACACCGCCTGTGGGTGCTGGAAGACTGCGCGCAGGCGCACCTGGCGCGCTGCGGCGGGAAGACCGCCGGGACTTTCGGCAGCGCCGCCGCTTTCTCTTTTTATCCCGGCAAGAACCTGGGCGCCATGGGCGACGCCGGGGCCATATTGACCGCGGACGGGGTGCTGGCCGAGCGCATGGCCATGCTGGCCCGCCACGGCGGCCTGACCAAGGGCGACCACCGCATAGAGGGCGTGAACAGCCGCCTCGACGGCCTGCAGGCGGCGGTGCTTTCGGTTAAACTGAAGCATTTGCCGGAGTGGACCGCGGCACGGAAGCGGCTTGCGGCCGTCTATGACGGGGAGCTCTCCGGTCTGGCGGACCTGGAAGTGCCGGTGGTGGGCGCCGGGCGCGAGCATGTTTACCACCTTTACGTCGTGCGGCACCCGCGCCGCGACGAGCTGAAAAAATTTCTGTCGGAGCGCGG
>JAJZVJ010000224.1 GCA_021845705.1 bacterium | reverse complement strand
ACCGGCTTAAGCTGCGTGTCGTCGGCGTCCGCGCCGAAGAGGGTCTTGAAGTCTTCTTTTGTCAGGTGGACATGCCTGTTGGAAATCCCCACCGGCACGGGCGCGTTCGAGCGCTCCTGCCGGAGCTTCAGGTCCTCGAGTATTTCTTTAAGCAGCGTCTCGTTCATTGTTTATCTGCTTAACACCGCCTGAAAATGGATGACGCGCAGGAACTTGTCGGCTTTAAGGCTTTCCCCGCCCACGAGGGCGCCGTCTATATCCGGCTGGGCCATTAACTCGTCGACGTTATCCGCCTTCACGGAGCCGCCGTAAAGCACGCGGACGGCCTCTGCGTAGGGCTTGCCGTAAATGCGTTCGACCTGTTTGCGCACGAAGACGTGCGCGTCCTGGGCCTGGTCCGGGGTGGCGGTCTTGCCGGTGCCTATGGCCCAGACAGGCTCGTAGGCAATGACTACTTTTGCGGCCTCGGCGGCGGTGATACCGGCGAAAGCGCCGTTAAGCTGGGTCTCCAGGACGCGGTAGGTTTTCTGGCTCTCGCGCTCCTCAAGGGTTTCCCCTATGCAGAGCACCGGCACAAGGCCGGCTTTTATGGCCGCTTTCATCTTCTTGTTTATCATCTCATCGGTTTCAAGGAAGATCTTGCGGCGCTCGGAGTGGCCGATGATAGCGTGCGTACAGCCCGCGTCGATGATCTGCGACGGGGAAACAGCCCCGGTAAAAGCGCCTTTTTCCTCCCAGGCCACGTCCTGCGAGGAGAGGAAGATCCTGGAGCCGGCCAGCGCGGCCTTAACGGCGTGAAGATTGGTAAAAGTAGGTGCAAGCAGCACTTCATGCTTCAGGTCGGGGTCGAGCCCCTTCCTGATGGCGGCGGCGAGATCGGCCGCCTCTTTTGAATTAAGGTGCATTTTCCAGTTGCCCGCTATCATGGGCGTCCGTTTATTTGAAGCCATTTTTAGGTCTCCTAGTTAACAATAAAATTATTATACAAATCTTGGGCCTTGAGGGTATCCCCAAGGCGGCGGCGGGTCGCCTCCGCGCTCCGGGACCAGATTTTCCACGTGTGGCGGGGCGCCGCGGGGACCGGGTTATCAAAACCGTGTCGGGATGGAGCGAAGCGACAGTTCCCCGCCCCGAGCCTGCATAAGCGCGAGGGCCAAGACGCGGAAGCGCGCGCACGGTGTGCGCGGCGCTGATTTTGCGTTCTGGTCCCCGCGGCGCCCGCGGCAAACAGAGAGAACCCAACCTCTTCCCCATAAACTACTGAACAGGGCTATTACCAGGCAATAAAGCTATAGTGTTTCCTGGCCGGGCGCGCCACCACCGCAATCCTGTGCGGCGTGCAGATTGCCTTTGGTGATACCCTTAAGCATATGTGTAAGCGAGATTTTGGGTGGCTCTTTGGGTTTTATCAACATCCTGCCACCCGCCACCGCTACCTCGACCACGGACCCTTGGGATAACTGCATATCCTTGGCAAGTGAATTGGGAATTTTCAGTACCAGGCTATTTCCCCATTTTTTAATAATTGTGATCATGAGGTCCGACATACCATGTTAATTATAGCCTATACAACTTCAGGTCTTTCATAGGGAAGTGCTTGCGGTTAAACGTAAAAAGATCTGCCTTGTTAACGAAGGCCGCAGCGGCTATCAGCGCGTCGGCGATGTCCGTTCCGTGGCTTTTGTGGAATTGGCTAAGGTAGCGCCCGGCTTTTTCCCCGATCTCGTCGGTTATCGGGACGGATATACAGCCGGAAAAAAGCGCCTCGGCCTTCCCGGTTTCGCCTTCCCGGATCCCGTGGTAGATTTCAGCTTTGGATATGGGAGTATAAAGGATCGCGCGGCCGGATTTTCCGAGGCTAATGACTTCCTCCAGGACGTCCTCGTTGCCGCGGAGAACCTCTATAATGACATCGGAGTCGAGCAACATATCATGCATGCGGTTTCGCCCTCAACTGCTGCAAGCGCTGTAACCGTGTTCCCTTGCGCAGCCCCCGCACATAAGCGGCGGTATCACCTATATCGTCACGGTCTTTCCAGATGCCGAAAGCAGCTCTCAGCGAGGCTTCAAAACCCGAGGGACCGGCGCGCAGGTATTTCCGGTCGAGCGCGGCACGTATCAGGTCCGACATGGACTGATGCGTCCGAAAACTTAAGGCGTGCAGGGTTTTCCACTGCTCCGTTGAAAGGTATATCTGCGTTCGTTTCATGATGTATAGTATACATCACACCTACGCCGCAGTCAAGGGCAGGAACTGCGGCTAAATTATCTCCCGCAGCAGCTCCTGGCGGGGCTGGGGGATCACCACTTTTTCTACGAGAAGGCCTTTTTTGGCCACCACGGCGGCGCCGGCGGCGACGGCGGTTTCGGCGGCGGCGACGGAGCCGGTCAGGGTGACGAAGGCTTTGCCTCCGAGGGCCATGGCCAGGCGTATTTCAAGCAGCTTAACGGGCGCGGCCTTGACGGCGGCGTCGGCGGCCTCTATCAGGGCGGAGACGGAAAAGGCCTCTATTATGCCGAGGGACTCAAGGCCCTCCACAACGGTAGTGCCCTCTATGGCCGGGAAAACTTCGGGATGGATATTGGGGATAACGAAGCTGTCCACCAGCGCGTGCGCGGCTTTGGCGGAGCCCGCCTCCACGGCGGCGTTAACATCCCCGACGTCGCCGGCTACGAGCGCAATGTATTTGCCGGGACAGATCGAACGGGACAGGATCAGCTTTATATTGGAAGTCTTCAGCATGGCGTCCGCGGCTTCCATGCCTTTGGCCACGCTTGAAAGTTCAACCCCGCCGATAGCGTTTAGCATAATAAAGCCTTAAGCTGTTATCTCCACGTATTTTTCATTGACCCTGCCTACGGTCCCGGAAATACTGGCGTGTGCCGGGCAGCCGAGTTTCTCCGCCGCGACATCCCCCACGACCGCGCCTTTTTCCACCCGCTGTCCTTCTTTTACGGAAGGAACGCAGGGCACGCCTATATGCTGGCTCATTAAAATTTTAACCCGCGGGGGTTTATATGAAAACTCGGTCCAGGGCGCGTCCTTATTATAACCCTCAAGGCCCAGCCGCTTCACCAGCTTTGAAACCGGGACTTTGCGGAAATCGCGCACCGGGTGCACCCGCGGCGCGCGCCCGGTGTTAAGGGAGGAATTCTTGAAACCGGTTTTAAGTTCCCGCAAGTCGGCCTTGGCGGCCACGCAGGCCTCGCGGGGGTTCAGCCCCTCGGGGCAGGCGTAAAGGGTGCATAGCGAACACTCGCAGCAGAGCAGGCCGTACTGGCTGTGCAGCTTATGCCCGGGCCCGGAGGAAAAAAGCATGGTGCGCATAACGCGGTGCGGCTGCACGTTGTGGCCCAGCATATAGCGGGGGCAGAACTCGGTGCAGAAAGAGCACTGGTCGCAGGTAGAGCGCCCTATGCGGGAGAAGACGGGCCGGCTCTGCGCTTTTTTAACGATAAGGGGATGATCTTTGGGCAGGACCACGATTCCGCCCGAAGCTTTCACTACCGGCGCCTCGAAATCCGTCATGACCTTGCCCATCATGGGCCCGCCGTCGATATAAGCCGGGGCCTTTACCGTGGCGCCGCCGCAGAGTTCCACGGCCTCGCGCCAGGTTACCCCTACGGGGACCCTGAAGGTGGCGGGCTTTCTTACCGCGCCGCTCACGGTTATAAAAGTTTCGGTGACGGGGCGCGGCGCAAAAGCCGCGTTATAGAGCGTTTCCACGTTGCTGACCACGCAGCCCACGTCCAGCGGAAGGCCCCCCGGCGGCACTATCCTGCCGGTGGCCTCGTAAACCAGGCACTGCTCGTCGCCGGCGGGGTAATAGTCCCCCATTTCCAGGACCGAAATATTTTTCCTGCTCTTGGCTATTTCTTCCAGGCGCAGAATGACCTTTTCGTGCTTCTTCTTTATGCCGACCAGCCCCCGCTTCGCCCCGACGGCTTTCATCATCAGCTCCAGCCCGTCGAACACCTTGCCGGGGAAATACTCCAGGATCTTCTGGTCTTTCTTAAGCAGGGGTTCGCACTCGGCCGCGTTCACCAGGGCGCATTCCGCCCGGCCCTGGGCTTTAACATAGGCGGGAAAGCCGGCGCCGCCGGCCCCAACTACCCCGGAAGCGCGCAGGTTACGGCTGAACTCGGCTGAAAAGTCGGACATTAATGAGCTTTTTTAAACCTATTTAGCGGCGACCAGGCGCTTTTTAACGGCGGTGGCCAGGCGCTTTATCCCCTCGTCTATATCTTCGGGCGTGGGATAGGAGAAATTAAGGCGCATGGTGTTCTTGCCGGAACCGTCGCAGTGGAAAGCGGAACCTATCACATAGGCCACGTTCTCTTTGAGCGCGTCGGCGAACATTTCGTCGGCGCTCATGCCCTCCGGCAGGCGCACCCAAAGGAAAAGTCCGCCCTCGGGCTTCGTCCAGGTGACACCCTCCGGCATATATTTCTCCAGGGCGGCCACCATGGTGTCCTTCTTAAGTTTGTAAGTCTTCTTCACGACCTCGATGTGCTTCTCGAAAAAGCCGGAGCGCAGGAAGTCGGCGGCGATAAGCTGGTTCAGGCTGGAGGTGCAAAGGTCGAGCGACTGCTTCAGGATCTCCATCTTCTTTATGATCTGGGGGTGCGCGAGGATGATCCCCAGGCGCAGGCCGGGGGCGAACGTCTTGGAGAAGGTGAACAGGGAGATGATATTGTCGGTCTTGCGGGTATCCTGGTCGAGGCGGTAAAGCATGTCGGGCGCTTTTCCTTCAAAGCGTATCTGGCGGTAGGGAGAGTCCTCTATGATAGCGACATTATATTTTTCCGAAAGAGCTATAACTTTTTCCCGCTTCTCGGCCGACAGCGTTACGCCGCTGGGATTCTGGAAATCCGGCACCAGGTACACGAATTTATAATGCTCGTCCTGGGCCCTGAGCCAGATAAGTTTCTCCTCGAGCTCCTCCGTGCTTATCCCGTCGTCTTCCAGCTTTACGCCCACGAATTCCGCGCCGTAGGACTTGAACACCTGCAGGCCCCCCATATAACTGGG